>JASHPC010000053.1 GCA_030038335.1 Vulcanimicrobiota bacterium | reverse complement strand
GCCCATTTACTCGATCGTAGTGCACGTACGTGCCGCTTCGGCCTCGCGACGTCGCAACGCCGTCGGCGACCATAGCCACCACGCGTTCGAAATCGTCACGCCTGAGATCGCGGTACGAATAGGTCGACGTCACGAGCGCATAGAGATCGTCGCTGCGCCATTCGCCTTCTGCGCAGGCTGCGACGACCTGCTGTGCGAGAATGTCGAGCGGAGGGCGGGGGACGGCGAGTGCGTCCATGACGCCGGAACGCAGTCCATGCACGAGCGCCGCGCATTCGACGAGTTCATCGCGCGTCGTCGCGAAGATGAGTCCTTTCGGCTTTGCGCCGATCCAATGCCCCGAACGGCCGATGCGCTGCAGCGCGACGCCGATCGCGCGTGGAGTGCCAAGCTGCACGACGAGATCGATCGTGCCGATGTCGATGCCGAGTTCGAGCGATGCCGTCGCGACGACTGCGCGTAGCTCGCCGCACTTCAGGCGTCGCTCCGCTTCGAAACGCGACTCGCACGAAAGGCTTCCGTGGTGAGGCAAGAGCACGCCTTCGCCCAAGCGTTCGGTGAGCGCGAAGGCTGCACGCTCGCTCATTCGACGCGTTGGCACGAAGACGAGCGTCGTGCGATGCGCGCGGATCTCGTCGGCGACGCGGTCGTAGATCTCGTCCCACATCGACGTGCTCGCGACCGCGCTGAGCTCGTCGCGCGGAACCTCGACGCGCAGCTCCATCTCGCGGCGGCTGCCCACGTCGACGATCTCCGCTCGCGGACTCAGGTATCGAGCGATGGACTCGAGGGGACGGACCGTCGCCGAAAGGCCGATGCGCTGCGGTTTCTTTCCGCCCTCTCGTTGCACGAGCGCGTCGAGCCGGGCGAGCGTCAGTGCGAGATGTGCGCCGCGCTTATCTCCCGCCATCGCGTGAATCTCGTCGACGATCACCGTCGTAACGCCGCCGAAGAGCGCGCGAGACTTCTGTGCGGTAAGGAGAATGAAGAGCGACTCGGGCGTCGTGACGATCACGTGCGGTGGCGTGCGCAGCATCTGCGCGCGCTCGGCTGGAGTCGTGTCCCCCGTTCGCACGGCAGTGCGGATCGTGTCGAGCGTCACACCTTGTTCTATTGTGCGAGCCGTCAGTTCGTGTAGCGGCGTCTCGAGATTCTTGCGGACGTCATTGCTCAGCGCTTTGAGAGGCGAGACGTAGACGACGAGCGTCTGACTTGGAAGCTGCCCCGTCGCGGCGCGCTTTACGAGATCGTCGAGGCAGATCGAGAACGCCGCCAATGTTTTTCCCGAGCCGGTCGGCGCGCAAAGAAGAACGTCGGAGCCGGCCGCGACGAGCGGCCAGCCTTGCCGTTGCGGCTCGGTCGGCTCTCCGTAGCGCTCGGCGAACCACTGCGCGACCAACGGATGGAACGGGGGCTTCATCGAACAGACATTCGGTCCGCCAGAGCACGATACCCGGCGGCAACCGTCGAGAGCGCGTCGACCCGTCCGTCGAGGAGCATGGATTCGAACGCTTCGACGGTCACCAGCTCCACTTCGAGGTGTTCGGTTGCGTCGAGTCGCGGCTCGGCCACCTTACGTGCCCCTCGCGCGGTAAAGATGTAGGCACGCGCGTCGGAGCGCACCGCCTCCGCTGCGTACGTAGCGAGGAGACGCAGCTCGCGCGCTTCATAGCCGGTCTCCTCTACGAGTTCCCGTCTGGCGCAGGATTCCGGCTCTTCACCGGGCTCGAGCATGCCGGCGGGAAGCTCGAGGCCGATACTATCGTTGCCGTACCGGTATTGGCGTACGAGCAGGAGCCGTTCGTCGTGCGTCAACGCAAAGACGATGACGAAGCCGGCCGACTCGCGCACGAAGTACTCGGGCACGACCGTACCATTCGGAAGTCGAACCGCGTCGCGCCGAATTCGAAGGAACGGCGTATCGATGACGTACTGTGATTCGAGCGTTTGCCACTGAGGTTTTTCCATCGTCGAGGTTCCTCCAACGAAGCATCGGCGTCTCCTCTCACGAAGGCGCAGAACATGGCGGATCGAGTCGTCGTCGTCGGCGGAGGCAGCATGGGCGCCGGCATCGCCTCGGTTGCAGTCGCCGGCGGATACGCCGTGACCCTCGTCGAGCCGGATGCGGCGGCACGTGCGCGAGCCTCGGCCCGCGTGCCCGAGGCATCGATCGTCGACGCGATCCCGCACGACGAAGAGGCCGCATTCGCGATCGAAGCCGTCCCTGAAAAGCTCGACCTCAAGCGCGCAGTTTTTGCGTCGATGGCGCGCGCGCTTCCGAATGCCGTGCTCGCGACGAACACCTCGTCGCTCTCCGTGTCGGAGATCGCCGGTGCGCTCTCTGGACCGGAGCGCGCGGTTGGACTTCACTTCTTCAATCCACCGGAAAAGATGCGGCTCGTCGAGGTCGTGCGCGGTACAAGGAGCGCGAGTGGCACGATCGCGAGTGCACGCGGATTCGTCGAGCGCGTTGGAAGAACTGCGATCCTCGCGTCGGACACGCCGGGATTCGTCGTGAATCGCGTCGCGCGGCCGTACTATCTGCAAGCGCTTCGCGCGCTGGAAAGAAACGTTGCAACGATCGAGGATCTCGACGCGCTCGCGCGCGGTGCCGGTTTTCGCATGGGGCCGTTCGAGTTGATGGACTTCATCGGACTCGACGTGAATCTCGCGACGAGCGAATCCGTGTACGAGCGTACGGGCGCCGCGCGATTCACTCCAAGCGCGCTGCAGCGGGATCTCGTTGCGCGAGGAACGTTGGGACGAAAGAGCGGCGCCGGCTTCTACTCATACGACGAGCCGCGTACCTCTCGTGACGGTGCCGTTGCTCCACGGCAGCGCGACGGAGAAGCGCGTGCCGTCGTCCTCGGCACGGGGCGATTCGCCGACGAACTGTCGAAGGCCGTCGATGCGCATGCGGCTATGGTCACGCGCATCGAAGACCTCGACGAAGTCGCTACAATGCGAGAGCCTCTCGAAATCTTCGTCGATGCGCGTCGCGACGACGGCGAAACGGACGTCAGCGCCGAGATCGTTCGCGCCGGCGAAGTCCTCGCTCCGCGAGGCGTCATCCTCGCCGACGCCTATGCAACTGATATTGCGCGCTGCGCGAAAGCGATACGCAACCCGGAACGGCTCGTCGGCTACGGCGTCGTCGGTTTGCTCGAGGCGCAACGCGGCGTCGAGCTTACGTCGCCGGCGGCGTCGGACGCTGCGATAGCGCTAGCGCGCGCCACCTTCGAGGCGATGGGGCACAGTGTCGTTCGGGTCGCGCCTGAACCGGGACTCTTCCTGGGCCGCACGATCTGCGCGATCGTCAACGAGGCTGCGCTCGCGGTCGAAGAGGGCGTTGCGAGCGAGGACGACGTCGACCTAGCGATGCGCCTCGGGACGAACTATCCTCGTGGACCGTTTGCGTGGGGCAGAGAGATTGGAATGCAGCGCGTCAGATCGATTCTTCGTCGCGTCGCGGAGTGCGAGGTTGGCGCTTACGGATAACTGAGCGTTATCGTTCCGTACGTCCACGACTCCGTGCACAGCGACGAGACGACCGGGCCGGTTGGTGGCACGAAGAAGAAGACGTAATACGTGTTGGCGACGAGTGCGTTGCCCGTCGCGCTCGAGAAGACTGCTTGACCGACTTGCACGTTGTTAACGGTCGTGACCGTTGGAGTTGCCGAGACTGTCGAGCCCGTAATCTCCGTCGAAGCAGGGCAACCCGACGGCGCCGCGTTGGCATAGATCGTCCCGGTGTACGCCGCGTTGTTATACGTCGCGTCGACGGTTGCGGTCGTGATGTCCGGGTTGACCGTCGGGGACGGTGACGTCGTCGGCGTAGGAGAAGTCGACGCCGACTTGCATGCAGTCAACGCTAGCAGAAGGAGACCCAGAGCAACAATCGACCGTTTGGGCATAGGCGCCTCTAGTTCGTCGCCGGCCAGCAGGCTCCGCTTACGTTCGAAAGGCCCGCTTACTCGACGGCTCGGGCGAGCTTAAGGAAGGTCGACGCGGTACATGTTGATGTCGTCGATCGTCATGCGCTGCGCTTTCCCGCCGGCGACAGCACCGAATCTAATGACGTCCGTCCCGAGCGAGAAACTGCCGTCTCTGCGCGGCGTGAGCGCTGCGAGTCCGTCAAACGTCAACGCTCCCTTGACGACGACGACGCGCGTGACGTCAGGCGATCCCCAAAACGACGTTTCGTAACGCCCGACGTACGCATCCCAGCGTTTTGGATACGCCCACGAACGCGGACCGAAATAGCGCTCGTTGCCGAACCACTCCCCGCCGTACGTTGCTTCGACGACGTGCTTGCTCGCGTTTCGCCCGAAGTGAAGAAGGAAGAGCGCGTAACGGGGATCCGGCGACCAGAAGAGGTCGGAGCCGCGCGGGTAGAGCGTATACGACTCGCCGCGATCGACCATGACCGCGCGCCCGGGAACGCCGGTTACGCTGAATGAAGCGCCGGTCGGCGACGTGTACGTGCCGCTGTAGTCGTTGCCGTTTGCGGTCGTTGCTGGATTCTCGGGCGGCGGCGGTGCCGCGGGAATTGGCTCTCCGAGGCTCTGTGCGCGGAGAATGCGCATCGCGTAGAGCACGATTGCACACGGATGCAGAGGCGCCTCGACGAGGTTTGCCATCGCGATGACGGCAAAACCGCGCGTGAGATTCGCTTGCATGCACGCCGTGTATCCAGAGATCCCGCCAGTGTGGCCGATGACGTGATCTCCGCCCTCCGAGGGATCGTTGCCAAAGACTGCGAGCCCGTACCCGTACTGGCGGTAGAACTGCGGCGCTTCTTCGAGCATCGTTTGCGACGATCCGGCGGGACGCCCGTTGAGATACGTGTCTGGGCGCGTCATGCGCTCGAGGCTGTCGCGCGAGATGAGCCGCCGGCCGGACGCAGTGAGGCCGTCGTTGAGATAGACGCGCAAGTAGCGCGCCATGTCCTCCGGCGTCGAGAGAACGGATCCGGCTGGATCGACGAAATCCATGACGCGTGACGGAACGAGCGCTGGATGTGGCGGAGGCGGACGATCCGCATCGCGGAACTCGTAGCCCGTTGCGGCACTCTCCATGGTTTCCGGAGTGAAGACAGGTGACGTGTCGGTCATGCCAATGGGATCGAGAATGCGCGACTGCAGAGACGCGCTCCACGTTCGTCCGTCGACCGCCGCGAGAATCGCTCCAATCGTCGCAAAGCCGTCGTTCGAATACGACCACGACGTTCCCGGGCGGAAGATCGTATGCGCGTCTCTGAGCGCGTACACGCTATACATCCACCCGTCTACGGCCGTATAGTCGTCCGGAATGCCGGCCGTGTGCGAAAGCAGCTCGTGCACGAGAATCGGAGCGCCGTCCGATGCGATCTCGAACCATGGTAGATATCGTTGCACGGGCGCATCGAGATCGATGCGGTGCTCGTCGCGCAACTCCAAGAGCGCCATCGACGTCATCGACTTCGTGATCGAGCCGATGGCAAATCGCGTCTGCGGCGTTACCGGCGTCCGTGACTCTACATTCGCATATCCCAGAGTGATGATCGCAAGAGTATGCGAGCGGTCGGTAATCGCGACCGAGAGTCCGGGCGTTCCTTGGTCGGCCATAGCCTGCGGTGCGTACGCGCGAATAGCGGCGAGCGCATCGTCGATCGTCGGAGCGTTCGCCGCGCCCGCCGGCGGAGCGACGAGCGCAAGAACGAGCAACGAAGCGAGAGCGAGACGCATGATACCTCCAATGCAACGAGACGAACGAACGTTCGGTGCAACGAGCTTGCGCACCGAATGGTTACACTCCTATCATGGCACGAATCTACGAAAATCTTGCAGATACCTTCGGCAACACGCCGCTCGTGCGCGTCCCTCGCCTCTCGAAAGGGCTAGGTGCGCACGTCCTCGTGAAGATGGAGTCGTTCAACCCAGCCGGATCGGTAAAGGATCGCATCGGCGTCGCGATGATTGAAGCAGCGGAGCGCGACGGGCGCCTGCGTCCGGGCATGACCATTCTAGAGCCGACGAGCGGAAACACTGGCATTGCGCTGGCGTTCGTTGCGGCGGCGAAGGGCTATTCGTGCATTTTGGTCATGCCGGACACGATGACGACCGAGCGCAGGAACCTGCTCAAGGCCTACGGCGCGCAAGTCGTGCTCACGTCGGGAAGCGACGGCATGAAGGGCGCCATCGCGCGCGTCGATGCGATTCACGCCAACGATCCGCAACGCTATTTCGTGCCACAGCAGTTCGATAATCCGGCGAACCCAGAGATTCATCGCCGCACGACCGCGGAAGAGATCTGGCGCGACACCGATGGGATCGTCGATGCCGTTGTCTCTGCGGTAGGCACCGGCGGCACGATAACGGGGGTGGGGCAGCTGCTCAAATCGCGTAAGAAGAGCGTCGTTGCCATCGCGGTCGAACCCGAGACCTCTGCGGTGCTTTCGGGAGGACAGCCGGGGCCGCACAAAATCCAAGGTACTGGCGCGGGATTCGTGCCAACGATCCTCGACACGAACGTCTACGACGAGGTCGTTCGCGTCTCCGACGACGACGCGATCGCGACGGCGCGACGCGCAGCGCGGGAGGAAGGAATGCTCGTGGGGATATCGAGCGGCGCAAATATCTGGGCGGCGCTCGAAGTGGCGAAGCGTCACGAGTACCGCGGAAAGACGATCGTGACGTTTGCGTGCGATACCGGCGAACGGTACCTCAGCAACCCGGTATTCTCCGACCAAGAGCCCGTCGTCGTCGATCGCACGCTCGTCTGAGAAGACGGCGGTTACTGCGCGCGCGACGTAGAACGGAGAGCGCGTGATCGTCGAAGTTACCCGTGGCTCTCTCGTCGAGTCAACGCACGCCGTTGCGGCATGCGCAGCCGACGCGCGAGGCAACGTCCTGCTCTCGAGCGGAGACGTCGACAAACCGGTCTATCTGCGTTCCAGCGCAAAGCCGTTTATCGCAGCAGCGGTCGTCGCGTCCGGCGCGCGCGAACGCTTCGGCTTCGACGAGCGCGAGATCGCCGTCATGGCAGCGTCGCACTCTGGACAGCTCTTCCACGTCAATGCCGTGCGCTCGATTCTCCGTAAGATCGATCTGCCGGAGTCCGCACTCTTCTGCGGTGCGCACCTTCCGTATAACGAGTCAGCGGCGCGAGCGATGCTGCGGCGTGGCGACGAACCTACTGCAATCGACAACAACTGCTCCGGCAAACACGCGGGAATTCTTGCGCTCTGTCTGATGGTCGGTGCGGATACCGCCACGTATCTCGATCCAAGAAATCCAGCGCAGCAAGCGATACTCACGATGTGCGCGCGTCTCTGCGACGACGATCCGGATGCGTGGCCCGTTGCCGTCGACGGCTGCGGCATTCCAGTTTTCGCGACGCCGCTGCGTCGCGCGGCGCGTGCGTTCGCGCGCTTTGCGTCTCTCGAGGGCGTGGAAGACGCGGACGCAGTGGCGCTCGAAGCCGTTCGCGCGGCGATGCTCGCGCGGCCCGAGTACGTCGCCGGCACCGGCGAGTTCGACACGGAGCTGATGCGCGCGAGCGACTGCACGATTGCCTCGAAAAGCGGCGCCGAAGGCGTGCACGGAGCTGCCGTGGTGCCGTTCGGAGTCGGCTACGCATCGAAGACGATAGACGGCACGCCGCGAGCGCGGGCGCCGTCGAGCATCGCGGCGCTTCGGGCCCTTGGAGCGCTAAGCGACGACCGACTCGACCGTCTTGCGCGCTTCGCTCGGCCTGTCGTGTATAATCGTGCCGGACGTGCAGTCGGTGAAATACGTTGTCTGAATACCTCGAACGCCTGAGCGAGCGCGTTCTCCTCTTCGACGGCGCCATGGGAACGGAGCTCATGGCGCTCGACCTTTTGCCGTCGGATTTCGGGGGCGAACGCTACGCGGGGTGTAACGAGGCGCTCGTGCTCTCGCGGCCGGACGTCGTCCGACGCGTTCACGATGCATATCTCGATGCGGGCGCTGACGTCGTAGAGACGGACTCGTTCACGGCATCTCGCCTGAAGCTCGACGAATACGGGCTTGGCGAGAGGACGTACGACGTCAACTTCAATGCCGCACGGATCGCGCGCGAAGCCTGCGATGCACGCGCCCTTTCCGGAAGAACGCGCTTCGTCGCGGGCTCGATGGGACCGACGGGCATGCTCGTTTCGTCGTCCGATCCGGCGCTGTCGAAGATAACGTTCGAGGATCTTGCGGAGATTTACGGCGAGCAGGCGCGCGCGCTCGTCGACGGAGGCGTCGACCTCCTTCTCTTGGAGACGATGCAGGATCTTCTCGAGTTGAAGGCTGCAATCGCCGGGATCACGCGAGCATTCGTAGGCGGACTGCGGCACGTGCCGATCCAGGCTCAGCCGACGCTCATTACCGAAGGGCGCATGCTCCTGGGAACCGACATTCGCGCGGTTTGTGCCGTGCTCGATGCGTTGCCGATCGACGTCATCGGTCTCAACTGCTCGACGGGGCCCGCGCAGATGCGCGACTCGGTGCGCTATCTGTGCGAGAACTCGCGCTGCTTCGTATCGGTCATTCCCAATGCCGGTCTTCCATTGATGGGGCCGCGCGGCGAGACGATCTATCCGGAGACGCCGGACGAACTTGCACGCGAGCTTTCGGAGTTCGTGACCGAATACGGCGTCAACGCCATTGGGGGATGCTGCGGAACGACGCCCGCGCATATCGCGGCGCTCCGGAACGCACTCGACACCGTCATCCCGAGTGCAGAGAGCACGAAGCGCGAACGTAGCCGAGGTGCGAGCACGCAGTACGTCGCGTCCGCGATGACCGCGGTATGCTTGGAGCAAGAACCGCGTCCGTTGCTCGTCGGCGAGCGCATAAACAGCCAAGGCTCGCGACGCATGAAGCGGATGTTGCTCGAGGATCGTTACGACGACATCGTTCTTCTCGCGCGAGAGCAAGTCGAGGGTGGAGCGCACGTTCTCGACGTCTGCTGCGCGCTCACCGAGCGCGCAGACGAGGACGTGCAGATGCGCGAGATCGTACGGCGTTTGGCGCAGTCGGTAGAATCGCCGTTGATGGTTGACTCGACGGAGCCGGCGGTCATGGAGACGGCGCTGCGCAACTATCCCAGGCGCGCGATTCTGAACTCGGTGCATCTCGAAGCGGGTCGTGCGAAGATGGATCGCGTGCTGACACTCGCGATCGAGCACGGGGCGGCGGTCGTCGCCCTCACGATCGACGAACGCGGAATGGCGAAGACGGTCGAGCGCAAAGTCGAAGTCGCGCGGCGTATCTACGAAATTGCCGTCGGCGAATATCACCTTCCGCCCGGTGCGCTG
>JASHPC010000052.1 GCA_030038335.1 Vulcanimicrobiota bacterium | reverse complement strand
GATAAGAATACGCCGGTGCCCGTCTTTCGGAAGCTTGTGGAAGAAATCGGCGCGTTTCTCGCCTACGAGGCAACGCGCGGGCTTCCATTGCGAGAGGAGCGCGTCGAAACGCCGATTACGGATACGACGGTTAAGCGTTTTGCGACGCGTCCGGTTGTTGCACCGATCTTGCGTGCAGGGCTGGGGCTGCTGCCGGGATTCTTGCAAGTCGTGGACGATGCGGTCGTCGCGCACCTCGGGTTCTATCGCGATCCACAGTCGCTGCGACCCGTGCCGTATTACGCAAATGTTCCCCCGGATCTGGGCGACCGCCACGTCTTTCTGCTCGATCCCATGCTCGCAACGGGCAACTCCGGCGTTGCCGGCTTGGATGCGCTCGTCGAACGCGGGGCGAAGGAGATCACCTTCGTGTGCTTGATTGCGGCGCCGGAAGGCATCGCGAACGTTCAGCAGGCACACCCGAGCGCGCGCATCGTCACGTGCGTGGTAGACGCCGGACTCAACGACCACGGATACATCGTCCCGGGGCTTGGTGACGCGGGAGATAGAATGTTCGGTAGTCTTACGTCCGTGCCGGCCAACGTGCGCAAACCATCGTAGTCGTCCCTCGACTACGCTCACTGCGTTCGCTACGCTCGGGATGACAGTACCTGCGGTCGCTACGCTCGGGGTGACAAGGAAAAGATGAGCAGGCCTACTTGGGACGAGTACTTCGTTCGCATCGCACAGACTGTCGCGACGCGCGCCACCTGTCCGCGCATGTCCGTTGGATGCGTGCTCGTTCGGGAGCACCGGATCCTCACGACCGGATATAACGGGGCGCCGCGGGGCGTCGTGCATTGCACCGATGTCGGTTGCATCCTTCGCGACGGTCACTGCGCGCGCGCGACCCACGCGGAAGCCAACGCCGTCGTGCAAGGAGCGCTTCATGGCATCGGCCTGCAGGGAGCGACTGCGTATTGTACGCATCAACCCTGCGTGGGCTGCTCGAAGCTCCTCATCAGCGCAGGCGTCGTGAAGATCGTCTACGTCGACGCCTATCCCGACACCGTATCGACGGAACTCTTGGCGGAAGCTGGCGTTTCGCTCGAGCAGTTCGGCACTCAAGGAAGCCTCTGAAGGTATGTTTACTGCAGCGATCGTCTATACCGCATCGTTCGCGATCGCGATCGGTGTAGCAGCCGCAGCAACGCCTCTCATCGTGCGGCTTGCGCAACGCCTCGGCGCGCTGCATGGGCCGCAAGAGCGCCACATGCACAGTGTTCCAACACCGCGAATCGGCGGCATTGCCGTGTATCTCGCCTTTGCCGTTGCGCTCTTTGCCGTGCTTGGCTATGCGCTCGGGCAACGCTACGGCGCCGTCTCCGACCACATCGAGGAGGTGCATCAGCTCGTCGGGTTGCTGTTCGGAAGCCTTCTCATTCTCGGCGTCGGCATTTGGGACGATCTCATGGAGATGCGCCCGCGAAATAAGCTTATCGCGCAGGTGCTCGTCGCGCTCGTTTCCATGCTTTACGGCTTCGTTATTCCGGGCGTAACGAACCCATTCAATCACAATCCGAACACGAACTGGATCGACTTTCCGCCGTGGGTCGGCGTTCCGTTGACGCTGCTGTGGTACGTCGGCATGATGAACGCGATCAACTTCATCGACGGTCTCGACGGATTGCTCTCAGGGTTCACGGCTATCTCGAGTCTCTTCATGTTCTGGATATTCTTCCTCCACGGCGACGCGGTCGTCGCCATCGTCGTGCTCGCGCTGGGAGGAGCTGCGATAGGATTTCTCCCGTATAACTTCAATCCGGCGCGCATCTTTCTCGGCGACGCCGGCTCGCTCTTCATCGGATACGTCTTCGCAACGGTCTCGATCATCGGTACGAGCAAAACGGCGATTGCCATCAGCCTCATCGTGCCGCTCGTCATTCTCGCGCTGCCCGTGCTCGACACGGCGGCAGTTATCGTGCGGCGTTCCATGACGGGCAAGGCGCTCACCGAGGCCGACCGCGGGCACTTCCACCACACGCTGGTTCTGCGCTACGGACTCTCCGTGCGTCAAGCAGTGTTGTTGATCTACGCGCTGTGCGTCGTGCTCGGCACGCTCGCGCTGTACGTGTCCGGCGGCCTCACGCACGTCTTCCGGCACGTGAATTGATGCGCGCGAACCCCCTGCGCGTCATGACCGTCTTCGGGACGCGTCCCGACACGATCAAGATGGCGCCCGTCGTGCACGCCCTCGCTGCACGCGACGGCGTATCCGGAATCGTCTGCGTGACGGCACAGCATCGCAAGATGCTCGACGACCTGCTCGAGCTCTTCTCGATCGTTCCCGACTATGATCTCGACATCATGACAGAGGATCAGACGCTCACGGACGTTACGACGCGCGTGCTCGTCGGCATGCAGGATGCGCTCGATACCGCGCGGCCCGACGTCGTCCTCGTACACGGCGACACGACGACGAGCACGGCAGCGGCGCTTGCCGCGTTCTACCGCCATGTCCCCGTCGGGCACGTGGAGGCGGGACTGCGCACGAGCGATCGGTGGATGCCGTTTCCGGAAGAGATGAACCGGCGTTTGACCGGGACGATCGCCTCGTATCACTTCGCGCCGACGCCGCTTGCCGCCGAACATCTGACGCAAGAGCACGTCGATTCGAACGACGTCATCGTTACGGGAAACACGGTCATCGACGCCTTTCTGGAAACGTCGGCACGCAGTGATCTTCCAGTGCCACCGCGCTGGAACGAACTCGATCCGACGCGTCCCATCATTGCCGTAACCGCGCATCGGCGCGAGAATCACGCGCACATGCGCGAAATGTGCGAAGCCATGCGCGACGTCGCGGAGTTGCCGGAGCGACCGCAGCTGTATTGGCCCGTGCACCCCTCTCCGCACGTGGCGCCGGTCGCGCGCGAAATACTTGCAAAGACCCCGGGCGTCGTTCTCGTCGAACCGATCGATTACGCGTGCATGGTATCGGCGATTAAGCGCTGCACGTTCGTCCTTACTGATTCCGGGGGACTGCAAGAGGAGGCGCCGTGCCTCGGCAAGCCGGTTCTCGTCATGCGCGACGAGACCGAACGACCCGAAGGACTGGATACGGGGACGCTCGAGCTCGTCGGCCACCGGCGCGAGCGAATCGCGGCAAGCGCGCGCCGGCTGCTAGAGGATGCCGCTGCGTTCGAACGCATGGCGCGCGCGGTAAACCCCTATGGTGACGGTCACGCATCCGAACGCATCGTCTCGTGGCTTCTCGCGCGCTTTCGTGGCGCCGCGTACCCGCAGCCGTTCGCTCCGGGTTCGACCTCGCGGCGATGAAGAGCGTCGTGCCCCTTCTTGGGGCCGGCGGC
>JASHPC010000051.1 GCA_030038335.1 Vulcanimicrobiota bacterium | reverse complement strand
ACGCAGATCGGAGCCGATCGCTTAGGGGCATTTGCGACGGGAACGATCGCGTCAATCGGAACGCTCGTCATCAACACCGCGACCTGGCTCTTCATCGCGTTTGCGGCGATCGTGCTCTCGTTTTACTTTCTGCTCAATGACGCCGCGCTCGTCGACGGCTTCACGCAGCTCTTCCCGGCACGCCGTCGCCCCACGGCGCGCAAAGTGGTCGCGGAAGTCACCGAAGTGTTCGGGCGCTACATCTTCGGACAGATCGTCGTCAGCGCGATTACGGGCATCGTCATCGCTGCGGTCAGTGCCGCAATCGGCTTCAAGTACTCGCTCATCATCGGTCTGATCTCGGCCGTCGCCTACGCGGTGCCTGTCATCGGCATGATCGTCGCGCAGATCGTCGCGCTCGTTCTCTGCGCACCGCAAGGGCCCTGGATGATGCTGTGGGTGCAGGTCATCATGTTCGTCATGGCGCGCATCAGCGACATGATTCTCGTGCCGCGCATCATGGGTAGCACGATCGGCGTCTCTCCGATCGGAATCATGTTTGCGGTCTTCGCCGGCGGCGAGCTCTTCGGAATCCCAGGACTGATCCTCGGGATCCCGGCCGCCGCGCTCATCAAAATTCTCTGGCGATACTTCGGTCCGTGGATGCACGCTGCCTCCGAGGAGAAGTCCGCCGCCTCATAGCTGATTAGCGCGCATCCACGTCACGATGTCTCGCGGAAGGCGCGGATCGATCCACGAGGGGATTTGATACTCGGCTCCATCGCTCGGCGTTCCCGGTGGAACGCGAATGAACAAGTGGTCGTCGCCGGAGAGCATATCCACCGTGAGCCGCTTGTGCGCGGCCCTCGCGGCATCGGTGAGATGGTGCAAATCCTTGGGCAGCACTTGAATGTCGCGCGTTCCCTGGAGAACGAGAATAGGGACGTTCACCTTGCGAATGTAGACGGCCGGGTCTTCGCCATCATACGAAGAGAAGGCAGTGAGAAGCGCACGATACATTGCGGGCGTCATGCGAACTGACTGCTCTCGCAGAATCTGCGACATGGAGACGGCTGGCGGCGCCATGAGCACGATGCCTTCGACACCTGGAATCGACGGTGCGACAAGCGGCACGACGGTACCGCCCTCGCTATGTCCGAGGAGAATGATACGGTTTGGATTCACCTCGGGGCGATGCTTGAGGAAAGCGACCGCTGCTCGTACGTCTTGTCCGAGAATCCGCCAGTCCTCCGTGGCGACGCCCGTACTTTCGCCGATGCCGCGCTTGTCGTAACGCAGCACGACGTAACCGGCATTCGAGAGCGCGTTGCTCAGTTGGAGAAACGTGGGATTCTGCTCGATCGCGCCGTTGCGCGTGCCAGGCCCGCTGCCGTGCACGAAGACGAACGCGGGAAGCCGCCCGCGCGCTCCGTCGGGAATGGTGAGCGTACCCGACAGCACGGCGCCGGTCGACGAAAAGGAAACGTCGATGCTTCTGAAGTGCGGAGCAGGCGTCGGCAGCGGCGTCGGGGCCGGTGTCGGAATCGCGATCGACATGCCGGCGTACGGACGCGAAAGCGAGAGTTGGTACGGTACGCCCCGCTGCGTGAACGTTCCGTCGATCGTCGCGCCGTTCTCCGTACCGTCGAAGACCGCGCCGAGTCCTGACATCGTGACGACGAGATGCTTTCCGGTCAGTGAGACGCCTGAGACCGGAAGCCCGAACGCTCTCTGCGCAGGGCTGTCGAGCGTCGCCGTCAGAGTGCCTTCGCTATCGCGCGCGAACGTGAAGACGAGAGGAAGCGACGCTTCCGCGAGCACTCCGAACCACGATCCAACGAGGTCGCGCGTTCCGAGCGAACTCGGAACGAACGTCAATGGATAGCTTCGGCCATGTTGCGTGAACGTTCCAGTAATCGCGTTCTCTCCGACGGTGCCGTCGAACGAGTAGTCGAAGCGAGGCTCCGCGAAACGAAGACGGCCGTTTTCGACGGAAACGCTCTGCAAAGGGATCGAAACGCTCTCCTGATACGGCGTTTGAGCGGTTGCAAAGAGCATCGCGCCGCTCTGAGCGATCGTGAGAACGAAAAGCTGCGGCGCGCCTAGGAACGGAATCGTGCCCGACCACGTTCCAGCAAGGGATTGTGGCGCCACGGCCGCCACCGCTCCTACCGCGCGCGACAGAAGCTTGACCTCCGCATTTTGTGACGGTACCGTGGCTTCGTCGACGGTGAACGTCGCGGGATCGTACCAAAGCGTTCCGGAGATCGGCCCTGCCGTTAGCATTGCCGCCTGATCGTTGGCGGGAACTCCCGCGGGATGCGCCGCGCTCGCGTTCCACTCGATGCTCGCGGGGACGGTCACGCCTCCTTCCGTTACCGCGAGCGTGAACTGCTGCGCGTGCAGGGCGTGCAGCTCCGCGAGGACGAGCACTAAGCTGCCGGCGAGACTGTCGGTGAGAATTTCAATCGGCGCCGTCGCGGATGCTTTGAGCGCCACGGGATCCTGTCCCGGCATCGAAAGCGTGATGAGTCCGGGTGCAAACGACGCGCTCGTGTGCTGCCGTCCCGCTTCGGTCGTGACGTCCGCCGAATATCCATTCTGGGCCAGCGTCGTCGCGTCGAAGCTCGCCGTGGTAAGAACTCTGATGCCGCGCGTCGGAAGCGTCGATGCATCCCCCACGATCACGTTGGAACCTTGCGAGCTCACCGTCACGTCGCCGTTTGCGAAGGCAACGCCGTCCACGGTCGTTTGGTAGACGTACGTCCCGTCCGGCGGTCGCGGCGGTCGTTGCTGCGCCGCCACGGGACACGCAAGCAGCGTTGCTAGCGCGAGAGTCGTGGCGAAGCGTCCGAAAGCCATGAAATTCAGGTCTCCATTAGGGAAGCGCGGCCGGTTCTACGGCAATCGCAACGGGGTCGCGATAGAGAACGGTGCCGCACAGTGCGGCATCGTGGATACGGAGTTGGTTGAACGCGACGGAGTGCGTCGCCTCTGCGCTGGCCACGAGCATGGCATTCGCGCGCCTCGCGTGCCCGCACGGATCGGCGTCGGGAACGTCAACGGCGACGCTGTGCGGCGAGAGCACGTCGACGGTGCCGATGCGCAGTCCCCATCCTGCAATGCGAGCCGGCTGCAGACGCGCAATCCACGCGTAGACGCCGGAGCGCTGCCCTCTCACCGCAAGCGCGTCGGCGAAGAAATGCGCGGGCTGACGATCACCC
>JASHPC010000050.1 GCA_030038335.1 Vulcanimicrobiota bacterium | reverse complement strand
TTGCGCGGCGCATTGCCGTCGGCCAAAACGTGAACCACCGGTCCGAGGTCGCCACGCTCCCGCTTTCGCACGATCTCAGGAGCCCCGCCGAAGACGGCGACGACGGCGCTGTAATACGCGATGACGCCCTCCGCGTCGGCCGAAGCGCAGACCTTCACGCTGCAACCGCGCGCCTTTGCCTCGTCGGCTGCAAGCCGCTCCGCATCGCTCTGCATCGCCGTTAGGACGAGCCGCGGTGAGTCAGGGTAGTCGCTCGCAAATCCATCGAGGATCTCGCCAAATCGCGCGCGCAGCGCGGGCTCGTTTTCAGGCGTGACGGGAAGCGTTCCGAATGCGCCGACGACGATCGGTACGCGTTCGGCAGACGCGCTCGAAGTTACGGAGAGAAGCCGAGCGTCTTGCAGATCGTCGCGAGTTGTGCCGATGGCGCCGGTGCTCCCTGCGCGGGGTTGCAGAAATGTTGCATTGCGAAAACGACGTCGACGCCGACGTGCTGCGCGGCGTGTCGAAGACGAATCGGATCGCTGTACCCCGGAATGTCTCGCGAACTCGCCTGGCTGAAAATCGATCCTAGCAACACGCCCGTCGAGACGTTGCTGCCGCTGTTCCCGTTCGACGACGTCGTCGTCGTCGAACCGCCCGAGCTCTTCGTTTGAACGCTCGTCGTCGTCGACGACGTCGAGCCTTTGGCAAGCGCCGCGCCCACGCCCGCGACGGTAATCAGCGGAATGCTCACCTGCGTGCGGCGCACCTGCCAGTCAGTCCCGTTCGCTCCCGGTAGATCGACGATCGTCGCGACGACGACGCCCGCCGCCGCGCCTGACGCGGTGTGATTGCACGCGATGATCTCGGCAAAGAGATCCACCGTCGTCGTCTCCGATTGCCACAGCAAGAAGAAATGCGTCGCGTAGCCTTGATAGTAGAGCAACGCGATGCCGCCCACTGCCTGCGGATCCTGTTGACACTGATTTGCGATGTCCTGCGCCGACCATTGCGGCTGTGGGATGAGCCATGCCGTCGTCGACGGAGGATGCGCGACGAGCGCCTTCGAGAGCTCTTTCGTAATGCCCATCGCGAGCACCGAACTCGTCGGCGCATCGTTGCCGTTCGTCGCGATGTAGAACTCAGGCCCGAGCGCAGTTAACAGCGCTTGCGATGAACCGCCGCCGCCGCCAGCGGGCTTGCCGCCCCCCGCTTGAGCGCCGCCCGCTGCAAGCGTCATCGCGGCCGCCACGAGAAGCGACAATGATGCATACTGCCAAAGGCGCCGCATGGTCGCTGGCGTTCGTGAGCAGTCGAACGCGAGCCTGCCCTCGCGGGCCTCCTAGCGGCAGGTAGGACGAAACCCCGGTGGCAAAGGCGTTGAAAGTGCAGTACGTCCGCGCTGATCTTCAGAGCGATCGGCTCTCGCTCGTCGTCGGCGTGACCGGTCATCGCGACATCGCCGCTGATGACGAAGCGCCCTTGCGCGCGGCGTTCGGCGCGCTCTTGCAGCGTCTGTCGGCAGCCTTCCCGCACACGCCGCTTCTCGTGCTCTCCGGGCTCGCGGCCGGAGCCGACGCGCTTGCGGCCGAGGAGGCGCTTTCGCGCGGCATCCCGGTCATGGCGTGCCTTCCCATGCCGGTAGAAGAGTACGAAAAAGATTTCTCCGAGGCCGAGTGCGCGCGTTTCCGCGCGCTTCTCTCGGCGTGCGCACGCGTGACGGTGACGTCGCCGACGCGCGAGAACGGCTACGTCGCGACGGGACGCTTCATCGCGCAATACAGTCATTTGCTCGTCGCGTTCTGGGACGGCGTTACGTCACGCGGAGCGGGCGGCACCGCCGACGTCGTCTCGATGCGCATGACGGGTCGAGTCGAGGGCAGCCAAAGCGAAGAGGTTCGTTACCTTCCCGACATCGGACCGGTGGAAGTGATTGCGACGCCGCGAATCGGCGGCCCGCGGCCTTCCAACGCGTACGCGTCTCGCCGGCTGCACCCCGAGCGATACCCGCACGACGAGACGACACCGAAGACGTTCAATACGATCCTTGCGCGCATCGATCTCTACAACGCAGACGTCGCGCAAACGCCGAGCCAAGCCGGCGAGTCTGGTTTGGACGGCATGATGCGACGGACCGACGCCGCGGCAAACGCCCTTCAGCGGCGTACGAATCTCTTCCAGTGGATTCTTCTCGCCTGCGCCTTCGTCGTCGCGTCGCTTCAGGTGATCGCACACGTTGCGCCGATCTTCAAAGTGATCGGACTCCTCGTCGCTTTCGTTGCGTATCGTTTGGCGCGCCGAAACGACTACGAGCACCGCTACCAGGATTATCGCGCCGTCGCCGAAGGGCTGCGCGTCCAAATCGCCTGGCACTGCGCCGGGCTGCACGGCAGGCTCGTCGACAACGAATATCTCGCCATGCAGGAAGGCGAGCTGCAGTGGGTGCGCATGGCACTTCGGTTCTTCTATCTACTCTTTTGCGAAGACCGCGTGGCTCCCGACGCGTCGCACGATCATCCCGTCTGCCGCGACTGGGTGCGATCGCAGTGGCGCTACTACTATCGCACGAGCCGTCGCGAGGCGGGTTGCCGGCGCATCCTGCGCACGGCGTCGATCGCGGCGTTCGTCGTCGCCGTGCTCTGTGCGATCGCGTCGGCGATCGCGCTC
>JASHPC010000049.1 GCA_030038335.1 Vulcanimicrobiota bacterium | reverse complement strand
CGACGCCGGCTTCGCGCAACCGCTCGATCATTCGGCGATTCGCCTTCTGCTTGAAGAAGAGAACGACGCTCTTTGCCAATTCGGGCCCGATGCCGGCGCTCTGCTTAAGGTCTTCCTCGCTTGCGGCTTCTAGCGCCTCGACCGAAGCGAAATCATCGGCGAGGATCTGCGCAGTCTGTTCGCCGACGAAACGAATGCCGAGAGCGACGAGCAATCGCGCGAGACCGCGCTGCTTCGAGCTCTCGATCGCTTTGAGCAGCTTCGACACCGACTTCTCTCCGGTACGCGGAACGCGCGCCAGGGAAGGACGACCGAGTGAGTAGACGTCGGCGATGTCCTTGACGACTCCGCGCGACGTCAACTCCATCGCCATCACGTCGCCGAGGCCTTCGATATCCATCGCA
Source organism: Vulcanimicrobiota bacterium (assembly GCA_030038335.1). Lineage (GTDB taxonomy): Bacteria > Vulcanimicrobiota > Vulcanimicrobiia > Vulcanimicrobiales > Vulcanimicrobiaceae > Tyrphobacter. The sequence goes on along the minus strand of JASHPC010000049.1, from coordinate 38,282 downwards.
CCGCGCGTCGCGAAGTGGCGTACGCGCTCGTAGACCTGCGCCGGGCACGCGGCGTTCGTGCAACGCGACATCGCCTCTCCCTCGGGACGAAACGCGTCCGATCCGCAAACGGGGCACTGCGCCGGCATCTTGAAGATGCGTTCCCTTCCGGTGCGAAGCTCCTTGACCGGCCCGACGACGCGCGGAATCACGTCACCCGCGCGCGTCACGATGACGGTATCGCCGGAGCGAATGTCGTTATTCTTGATGTAGTCTTCGTTATGAAGCGTCGCATTCGAGATCGTCACGCCGCCCACGCGAACGGGCTCCAAGATCGCATACGGATTCAGCGTACCGGTGCGGCCGACGTTGATCGCGATCTGCTTCAACCTCGTGCGCGCCTCGCGCGGCTTGAACTTGAAAGCGACGGCCCAACGTGGATCGCGTCCGATCGATCCAAGCCGCTCCTGCGTTGCTACGTCGTCTACCTTGATCACGACGCCGTCGATCTCGTAGTCGAGCTCGTCGCGCCGCTCCTCCCACTCGCGGCAGTACGCGACGACCCCGTCGATCGTCTCGTATCTCGCGATATTCGGGTTCACGTGAAACCCGAGTTCCTTTAGTGCCTGTAATGCTTGCCATTGCGTCTTTGGTGCGTTCGTCGCGAGACTGTACGCGAAGAATGAAAGGCGGCGTTGCGCCGTAAGGCGCGGATCGAGCTGCCGTATCCCGCCGGAGGCCGCGTTTCGCGGATTTGCGAATGCCGGAGCGCCCGCGCGTTCGCGCTCTTCGTTCAACTTCGCGAAGTCGCTCTTCTTGAGATAGGCTTCACCGCGCACCTCGAGCATGCCCGAAGCCTTTCCTTTGAGCCGAAGCGGAATCGATTTGATCGTCCGCAGATTCGGTGTAACGTCCTCGCCGATTCGCCCGTCGCCGCGGGTCCCGCCGCGCTCGAAGACGCCGTTGTCATAGGAGAGCGAGATCGCAAGTCCGTCGATCTTCAACTCGCACACGTACGCGACGCTCGTGCCGCCGAGTTTGCGGACGCGCTCGTCGAAGGCGCGCACTTCACCCTCGTCCAGGGCGTTCGCGAGACTCAACATCGGCGTGCTGTGCTCGTAGGGCGCAAAGCGCTCCGATGCGGCGGTGCCGACGCGCTGCGTCGGCGAGTCCGCCGTGCGCAGCTCGGGATGCGCGCTCTCGATTCCGATGAGCTCGCGCAGCATCGCGTCGTACTCGGCGTCCGCAATCGTCGGAGCGTCGAGCACGTAATATCGAACGTTCGCCTCTTCGAGCCGGGCACGCAGATCCGCCGCCCGCTCCGCAACCGTCATACCGGTTCGGGTTCTACCTCGACTCGCTTGCTCTTCGCGAGATCGTCGAGCACGCGGAGATTCTCTTTCTCGAGCGTTGCGAGGCGCGCGGCGTCGGGGACGTGATGGCCGACGGCTCTTTCGTCGCGCAAAACCGGTCCCAGATATGCTCCCGTGTACGAAGCGGCGTTGCGCGCGAGCTCCTCCGGCGTACCCGTTCCTACGACTGTTCCACCACGGTCGCCGCCTTCCGGGCCGAGATCGATGAGATAGTCCGCGCTCTTGATGACGTCGAGGTTGTGCTCGATGACGAGCACGCTGTTGCCGCCCTCGACAAGACGCTGCAACACCTCGAGCAACTTATGAATGTCGGCAAAATGCAAGCCCGTCGTGGGCTCGTCGAGCACGTAGAACGTTCTCCCCGTCGAACGCCGCGATAACTCGGTGGCGAGCTTTACGCGTTGGGCTTCGCCGCCAGAGAGCGTCGTCGCGGGCTGACCCATTTTGATGTAGCCGAGACCGACGTCGCAGATCGTGCTGAGCTTGTTATGGATGCGCGGTATGCTCTTGAAAAACTCGCTCGCCTCGTCGACGCGCATCTCGAGCACGTCCGCGATGGACTTGCCCTGGTACTTTACCTCGAGCGTCTGCGCGTTGTACCGCTTGCCCTTGCAGACTTCACACGGCACGTAGACGTCGGGAAGAAAGTGCATCTCGATCTTGATGATTCCGTCGCCTTGACACGCTTCGCAACGACCACCCTTGACGTTGAACGAGAAGCGTCCGGGCGTGTAACCGCGCACCTTCGAGTCAGGAACGAGCGAGAAGAGCTCGCGTACCGCGTCGAAGGCTCCGGTGTACGTCGCCGGATTGCTCCTCGGGGTTCGGCCGATCGGCGATTGATCGATGACGACGAGCTTGTCGAGCTGGTTCGTTCCCTTCACGCTTCCGTATGACGCGCTGACCGAGCTTCGTCCGCCGCCGAGCGCCACTCCGAGCGCGCGCACGAAGACCTCGTTCACGAGCGTCGATTTACCGCTGCCGCTCGCGCCGGTTATCGCAGTGAAGACGCCGATGGGAATCTGCACGTCGATGCCTCGGAGATTGTTTGCCGTTGCTTTTCGAATCTCGAGCCAGCCGCGCGGTATGCGGCGCCGGCGTGGAATGGGGATGAACTTCCGCCCGGAGAGATAGGCGCCGGTCTCCGATCGAGGATTGCGCAGGACGTCATCGAGCGTTCCGACGGTGAGGACTTCGCCGCCTTCGGCGCCCGCGCCGGGGCCGATGTCGACGATGACGTCTGCGGTGCGCATCGTGTCTTCGTCGTGCTCGATGACGACGAGCGTGTTGCCGAGATCGCGCAGCGTGCGCAGCGTCGCGAGCAGGCGATCGTTGTCGCGCGGATGGAGTCCGATCGACGGCTCGTCGAGAATGTAGAGAACTCCGACGAGCGCGCTGCCGATCTGCGTCGCGAGCCGAATGCGCTGCGATTCGCCGCCTGCAAGCGTCGTCGCCGAACGCGCGAGCGTCAGATAGCCAAGGCCGACGCTCGAAAGAAAGCCCAGCCGAGCGCGAATCTCCTTGACGACTTGATGCGCGATCTGTTCCTGCCGCTCCGTCAGCGCGAGATCGCGAAAGAAGCGTTCCGACTGCTCTATCGAGCTCTGCGTCAGAGCCGCGATGTTCGTGCCGCCAACCGTGATCGCGAGCGCCTCGGGCTTGAGGCGAGCGCCTTTGCACGTCGGACAGACCGACGTCGACATATACTTCTCGATATCTTCCTTGACGTACTCACTGGACGTCTCGCCATAGCGGCGCTGCAGATTATTGACCACGCCTTCGAACGACGCGCGATACTCCCACGTCGTTCCGCCACGTGACGTGAACGAGAAGTTCTGCTCGCTGCCGGTTCCGTAGAGAATGACGTCGACCACCTCGTCGCTCATCTCTTCGATCGGCGTCGTGAGGCGCACTTTCATTCGGCGCAGCACGCGCTCGAGTTGTTGCATGTAGTACGGGTTCATCGACGGGTATTTGCCGGTTCCGAGCGTGCGGCTCCATGGAACGATAGCGCCCTGCGAGATCGACTTCGTGCGATCGGGAACGACTTTCCAGGGATCGATCTCCGTCTTGACGCCGAGTCCCGTGCAGGCCGGGCACGCGCCGTACGGTGAGTTGAAGGAAAAGAGCCGCGGCGCGAGCTCTTCGAAGGAGAGACCGCACTCGACGCATGCGAAGGATTCGCTGAACGTCAGCTCGCGATCGCCCGCGAGCGCGGTCACGATGCCGCTCGAGAGTCGCAGCGTCGTCTCCACCGAGTCGGCGAGACGTTTGCGCAAATCCGGCTTCATGACGAGCCGGTCGACGACGGCCTCGATTGTGTGCTTGCGCTTTTTATCGAGCGTGATCTTCTCACGCAACTCGCGAATCTCGCCGTCGACGCGCACGCGCGCGAAGCCCTCCTTCGCAATCTCCTCGAAAAGTTTTGCGTACTCGCCCTTGCGCCCGCGCACGAGCGGCGCAAGCAGCTGCACGCGCGTTCCTTCAGGAAGCGCCATGATCGCTTCGACGATCTGCTCGCTCGACTGCGTGCTGATCTCGCGGCCGCAGTTATAGCAGTGCGGCGTGCCGATGCGCGCGTAGAGCAGTCGCAAATAGTCGTAGATTTCAGTGACCGTGCCCACGGTCGAGCGCGGGTTGTGCGACGTCGACTTCTGATCGATGGAGATCGCGGGAGAAAGGCCCTCGATGTACTCGACGTCCGGTTTCTCCATCTGGCCTAGGAACTGTCGCGCGTACGACGAGAGCGACTCGACGTACCGTCGCTGTCCTTCTGCGTAAATCGTGTCGAAGGCAAGCGAAGACTTGCCGGAGCCCGATAGCCCGGTGACGACGATGAGCGCGTTACGCGGCAGAACGAGATCGACGTTCTTGAGATTGTGCTCGCGCGCGCCCTTGATAACGATAGAATCGAGTGGAGGCATGAGACGGTCCGCTTCTATGAACCGCGGGCGACGCTCTCGGATGCGCCCTTCAGGATCGCGCTGACGCCTTCGATGGAGGCGCAGGTCGCGTCGGGCGGAGGAGCACCGGCTGGCAGCTCCTCCGAGCGCACGTTGACCCAGATCGTGAAAAGGCCGGCTTCGATGGCACCGCGGATGTCTCGCTCGTACCGGTCGCCGACCATGGCGGTGTTGCGCGGGGCCACGCCGAGCGTTTGGCACGCGTGCGCGAAGAGCTGCGGGTCAGGTTTGAGCATTCCAACTTCATCGGCGAGAAATATCGCGTCGAGAACGTCCCGGATCTTCAGAAGCGTGATCTTCTCGTGGTGCGTCTCCGCGAAGCCGTTCGTCACCAAACCGATGCGCTTCCCTTGAAGACGCAGCGAGCGCAAGAGTTCGAGAGCCCCGGGAAAAAGCTCGAAGTTCTCGCGCCTATACGCGTCGTACGCACTCGCGCATTCCTCCGCGAGTGCGTCGTCGTCGATGCCGAGTCGTGCGAGCGCTCGCGCCCACAGATCTCTGCGCACTCGCGTCAGGCGTACGGAGAGATCCGCCGGCGTGATGCGATGCCAAAAACCCTCGGCTTCAGCGACGTACGCGGCTTGAAGCGCTTCCGCCGAGATGCCCCGTTTAGCAGCGGTCTCGCGCGCAACGCGAGCAGCCGCGCTGCGGTACGCCTTCGTGTCGTCGTGCAACGTGTCGTCGAGGTCGAACAGTACGGCCTCGATTCGGCGTGGCGTCACGGCATCGAGTCCGGCGCTAATACTGTTCTGGAGCGAGACGCATTCCGCTGATCTTCCCAGACGGATCGATTCCGAAAAAGAAGTCGAGCGCGACGTCGTTGAGGAAACCGACGCGATAGACGTAGACCCAGTTCGGATTCGTGGACGTCGGCGCCGTGACGTGCACTTCGTCAAACGAAATCGGGTTGCCCAGTGCGCTCCAGTCCGTCGAGATGATGAGCCGCACGTCGGAGTTCAGCGGCGTCGCCGCTTGTTCATCGAGTTGCGACTCGTCGATCCGGTTCGTCTGCAAGCGATGAAACCACTCGCGAGCGCGCGCATCGACGGCAGGATTGGGAGAAGGCACCGGACCGCGCGTTGCGGCAGGAGTAGGAGCGTTTGCGATGGCGGCAGCGAGCAGGACGGAGGCGAACATGGAGGCTAACTTCGGCCTCAAGATGCGTATTCTTCGTTTTGTCGCCGCGTCGGCATTTGGCGTTCTCTTGCTTGCGGCCGCCCCGTCGGCCAGGCCTCACGGAGGAGCGCTCTCCGCCGCAGTTTCCCGCTTGGTCGACCAGCCTCGGTACGCGCACGGCTTCTTCGGCATCGCCGTCTACGACATGGACCGCAAGCAGATGCTCTATCAACTGAATGCGGACCGGCTCTTCGTGCCTGCGTCGACGACGAAGACGCTGACTGAGGGTACGGCGCTAGGCGTGTTAGGCTCGAACTTCCGTTTCACGACGCCCGTCTATCGCACCGGCCCGATTGAAGGCGGCGTGCTGCACGGCGATCTGGTTTTGGTCGCTTCGGGCGATCCTGACATCTCACAGCGCATTCAGCCCGACGGCACCCTCGCGTTCGAAAACGAGGACCACGCCTACGACGGCTCGCCGGAGACGAAGGCCGTGCCGGGCGATCCGCTCGCCGTCCTGCGTGACCTCGCCCGACAGGTTGCCGCGCATGGGATTCGCAGCGTCGACGGGCGCGTCGTCGTCGACGCATCGCTCTTTCCCGACGGCGGGCCTGAAGGCGGAACCGGAACCGACGTTAATCCGATGATTCTCAACGACAACGTCGTCGACGTCATCATCGCTCCCGGGTCGAGCGCCGGCGATTCGGCGCGCATCGTCTCGATCTCGCCGCAAACGCCGTATGCGCGCTTCGTCAACGAAGCGAGAACCGCGGCCAAGGCGACCGATGATTCGATCGTAATGAACGACGCCGACGACGGCCACGGCGGACGCGTTGTCACGATCTCTGGCACGGTGAAAGTGACGGATCCGCCTATTCTCTACGCGTATCGCGTTCCCAACCCACCGCGATTCGCCGAAGACGCGTTCGCGCTCGCACTCCGCGATGCCGGCGTCACCATCTCCGATCCGCCCGTCGACGCTGCCGAGTTCGATCGCGCCGCATACGCCCCGTCGTATGCGGGTGCGAACCTCGTTGCACGGCACGTCTCGCCGCCGTTAAGCGAAGACGTCAAAGTAACGCTGAAAGTAAGTGACAATCTTCATGCGGCGGAGATGCCGTATCTACTCGGCGTCTACGCGGGGCACGCAACGCGCGACCAACTGCAGGCGGGTTTCGACGTCGAGGCCGCGTTCTTGCGGCGCGCCCGACTCGATCTCTCCGAGGCGGCGCAATCCGATGGCGAGGGAGCTGCCGACTACTTTGCGCCGGCATTCATCGTGCACTACCTAGCGTGGACACGCCAGCAGCCATGGTATGCAGACTTCTATCGCGCGCTTCCAATTCTCGGCGTTGACGGCACCCTAGCGGGCATCCAGACGCACGCGCCGGCGCGCGGCCACGTGCACGCGAAGACGGGAACGTGGGGCATCGGCGACATGCTCCACAACGGCAGCGTGCTCAGCAAAGGCCTTGCCGGATACGTCACGACGCGCAGCGGCCGCCACGTCGCGTTCTGTCTCTACGTGAACACGATTGCGTTCGGGCACGACGTCGACGGGGTTACCGATCTCGGCCAGCTTCTGGGCGCGATCGCAAACGCAATCTATCTATACGAGTAATTCACTGTCATTGCGAGCGTAGCGCCGCAGGCGCGGAGTCGAAGGACCGCATTTCCTTGCTCCCTCGACTTCGCTCGCACTTCGTGCTCGCTACGCTCGGGATGACAAAGAGGTAATCTCTTCCAGAGTCCGGTCGAAGATCTTTGGCGCTTTTCCGCCAAGGAGCAGCGACTCGTTGCCGCCGACTTGCCGGCGTAGCTCCAAGAGCTCGTCGCGAAGCGCGGCGGCGCGCTCGAACTCGAGATTTGCCGCGTGCTCGCGCATACGACGCTCCAGTTCCGCCATCATCTTGAACGCAATCTCACGCGGAATTTTCTCCGTGCGCTTGCGCTCGCGCGTCGCCGTCTGATCGCCCACCATGCTCAGGATGTCGCGAATCTCCTTACGGATCGAGCGTGGCTCGATACCATGCTCCCGATTGTACGCGAGCTGCATCTCCCGCCTGCGGAGCGTCTCGCCAATCGCCTTCGCCATCGACCCCGTAATGCTGTCGGCGTACATGATGACCTTGCCGTCGACGTTCCGCGACGCACGGCCGATCGTTTGAATGAGCGACGTCCCGCTGCGAAGATACCCCTCCTTGTCAGCGTCGAGAATTCCCACGAGTGAGACCTCGGGAAGATCGAGCCCTTCGCGCAGCAAGTTGATGCCGACAAGCACGTCGAAGACTCCGGCACGCAGATCTCGGAGGATGGCGATGCGCTCGAGGGTGTCGATCTCGCTGTGGAGATATCGAACGCGCAGTCCCACCTCGACGAGAAAGTCCGCCAAGTCCTCGGCCATCTTCTTCGTGAGCGTCGTGACGAGGACGCGCTCCTTACGCTCGACACGCTGGCGGATCTCCTCCATCAGATCGTCCACCTGATTTCGCGTCGGTCGCACCTCCACTTCGGGATCCACGAGGCCCGTTGGACGAATGATCATTTCGACGACTTGCGTAGAACGGTTCGTCTCGTACGTTCCTGGCGTCGCCGACACGAAGACGACGTTCTTGATGTGACGATCGAACTCGTCGAACGTGAGCGGTCGATTGTCGAGAGCGCTCGGCAAGCGGAATCCGTGTTCGACGAGGATCGACTTGCGCTGATGGTCCCCCGCGTACATGCCGTGCACTTGTGGAACGGTCACGTGCGACTCGTCGATGAAGAGCAACCAGTCCTTCGGGAAGAAGTCGAGCAGGCACCACGGCGTGCTCCCCGCTTCGCGTCCCGTAAGGTGACGCGAATAGTTCTCGATGCCGTTGCAGTAACCGACTTCGCGCAGCATCGTTACGTCATAACGCGTGCGCTGCTCCAGGCGCTGCGCTTCGAGCAGCTTGCCGTGGGCTCGGAAGTACGCGAGCCGCTCGTCGAGCTCCGTTTCGATCGCCGCGATCGCGCGTTGCAGCTTTTCGTCCGGCGTGATGAAGTGTTTCGCTGGAAAGATCGTCAGCTCTTCCTTGCTTTCGACGTACTCGCCGGTAAGCAGGTTCACGACGTTGATTGCCTCGATCGTGTCGCCGAAGAACTCGACGCGATGGACGAGCTCGTCGTCGACCGCGACGAACTCGAGCACGTCGCCGCGAACGCGAAACGTTCCCCGCACGAGATTGATGTCGTTCCGGCGGTACTGCATGTCGACGAGCTTGCGCAACAGCGCGTCGCGATCGACTTCGTCGCCGACTCGCACCTTAGCGGACATCTCGATGTAGTCGGACGGCGAGCCTAATCCGAAGATGCACGAGACAGAAGCAACGACGAGCGTGTCCGGCCGCGTGATGATCGACTGCGTCGCTGAATGGCGCAAGCGTTCGATCTCGTCGTTGATCGAGCTATCCTTTTCTATGTACGTATCCGTCGACGGAACGTATGCCTCCGGCTGGTAGTAGTCGAAATACGAGACGAAATACTCGACGGCGTTCTTTGGAAAGACGTCGCGAAACTCGGCGCAGAGTTGCGCGGCGAGCGTTTTGTTGTGGCAGAGCACGAGCGTCGGCTTTTGCACGAGCTCGACGACGCGCGCCATCGCGAGCGTCTTTCCGCTGCCAGTGACGCCCAAAAGCGTCTGCGCGCGATCGTCCCGCAACACTCCGGCGGCGAGCGCGTCGGTCGCTTTGGGCTGGTCGCCGGCGAGCGCGTGCGGCGCGATGAGTTCAAAACGGGGCATGAGCGAGAACCTTCCTTAGCAAGGTGCGCCGTGCTCGGGACCGAACCCTGGGGGGTCGTATGTCGTGCGGAGAGACCTCATGAGCGGCCCACTCGTTTTCAGCGGCAGTTCGAATCGCCCGCTTGCCGAGGAGGTTGCAAAACGTCTGAAGGTGAGCCTGGGCAAAGCGCTCGTCACGAAGTTCAAAAACGAAGAGACGCGCATCGAGATTCAAGAAAACGTTCGGGGCTCGGAAGTTTTCGTCGTTCAGTCGATCTGCAAGGCTCCCAACGGGAACGGTGTCAACGACGCCGTCATGGAGCTCCTCTTGATGATCGACGCCTTGCGTCGTGCCTCAGCGTCTCGAATCACGGCTGTCATCCCTTACTACGGCTATGCCAAGCAAGACAAGAAAACGAAAGGCCGCGAGCCGATCTCTGCCAAGGTGATGGCGAATATCCTCAAGGTCACTGGCGCGAAGCGGATCGTCACGATGGACCTCCACGCAGCACAGATCCAGGGTTTTTTCGACATTCCCGTCGACAATCTGATGGCGATGCCGACGCTCTGCAACTACCTGAAGAAAGAAGGCCTCTGCGACGACAACATCGTCGTCGTCTCGCCGGACGCCGGAGGCGTGCACCGCGCCGAGCTGTACGCAAAACGCTTGAACAGCACGCTCGCCATCGTTTTCAAGCGGCGCCCCGAGCCCGACGTCAACGAGGTTGCCGAGATCGTCGGCGACGTCGACGGCCGCGCCGCGATCATCGTCGACGACATGATTTCGACGGGGGGAACGCTCGGCAAGGCAGCGCAGGCGATCCGGCAGCGCGGTGCGACACGCGTTCTCACCGTTGCGACCCACGGCATCTTCGCGGGCGAAGCGATCGACGTACTCGAGAACTCGACGATCGAACGGATCGTCGTCACGAACACGATTCCGTTCGGCGACGTCGTCGAACACCCGAAGTTCGTGCAGCTCTCGATCGCGCAGACGTTTGCCGACGCGATCTCGCGTATTACGACGAATCGCTCCGTCTCCGAACTCTTCGGCGACGATAATACGCCTTCGGATCTTCCGACACCACCGAAACCGGCCGTCGTCGGTTAAACACCACTCACCGGAGATTTTTTTGTGGCAACCAAAGACTTGCAGCTTCACGTCGAACGACGCGCCGAGAGCGGCACGAGTTCGGCACGCGCGTTGCGCGCGAACGGAAAGGTCCCGCTCGTGCTCTACGGGCACGGCAGCGTTCCTGAGAGCTTCGCGGTGGAGCTGCGCGCCTTCGAGGACCTCCTCCTTCACGGCGGCCGTACCGGCATGATCACGCTCACCGATGACGGCAAGATGAAGGACACTGCGCTCGTGCGTGAGATTCAGCGCGACCCCGTTTCGCGGCGAATCATTCATGCCGATCTGCTGCGCGTTTCGGCAAACGAGAGCGTGCGCGCGCGCGTTCCCGTCGTCGCAACGGGCTCCGCTCGCGGCGTTCGCGACTTCGGCGGCGTCATGGACGTGCTCGTTCATGAAATCGAGATCGAAGGACCCGCGAACGCGCTACCGTCTCAGATCGAAATCGACGTCACCGAGCTCGGCATTCACGAGCACGCCGTTGCCGGCGACGCATTGCTTCCGAAGGGCTTTGCGCTCGTGACGTCCACCGATACGGTCATCATCGCAATCGAGCCGTCGAAGACGGCGCACCAACTCGAAGAAGCTGCGGCGCCGACGCTCGAAGAGGCACAGCCCGAAGTCATCGGCGAGAAAGAGAAACCCGAAGCCGAGAGCGCTCCGTAGCGGGTGCCGGCGCGCGAGGCACCCCGGCTCGTCGTCGGCCTCGGAAATCCGGGTCGTGAGTACGAACGCACGCGGCACAACCTCGGATTCATGGTCGTCGACGACGTCGCGACGCGTTTTCACGTCGAGAGGTGGAAGAGCAAAGACTCCGCGCGTCAAGCCTACGACTCGGCTCGCGGCGTCGTGCTCGTCGAGCCGACGTCGTTCATGAACTTGAGCGGCACGCCGGTGCGCTTGATCTCGTCATGGTACCGCACGCCGCCCGAGGGCGTGCTCGTCGTTGCAGACGACATCGACTTGTCGTTCGGAACGTTGCGGGCGCGGCCGTTCGGCGGGCACGGCGGGCATAACGGCCTTCGCTCGATCATCGCAACGATCGGCGATCACTTTCCTCGCCTTCGCATCGGCATCGGACGACCGGAAGACGACGCCGTCGAGCACGTGCTCGCCCAGTTCGACGCAGCCGAACGCGAGGCGCTTCCGGCGATCGTCGATGCCGCCGCCGACGCAGTCTGCATCTGGCTCGAGGAAGGCGACGACGCGCTGATGCGTTTCGCAAATACCTGGCAGCGCGCGCCGGGCTAGAGGCAGCCGCTCTCGCTTCCTATCGCGCGCGCGTCGGAGCCGAGCGGCGGCGAGCGATAGAGCAACGTTCGGCCGATTCCACTCGGGCACGCCTCTTCCACTTGCTCGTCGCCGATGCGGACGAGCGCACGGACCGCGGAGGCGCGATCCCCGGTCATCGCGACGGCTGCAGTCGCGGCTCGCAGCTGGAGCGCGCTTGCGACACCGTGATCGACGATGACGGCGGGAACGTAGATGAGCGCGAGTAGAGCTCCGACAAGCGTCGTACGCGAGATGGGATCGTCGTCACGTCGAAAACGCACGCGGTCGGCAATGAAGACGGCGAGAGCGGTGCCGACGATCACGATCGCCGCATCGATGAGCGCGAGATTCAGCGGATCGTGCGCATCGAGAGACGCTACCTCAGACGCGACGTAGTAATCGATCTCGCCGGCGGTCGACACCGGAACGAGCGTCCCGGAGATAACGATGCGCTGGGTGAATCCCATGCCCTGCGTCTTTGCCGGATCGACGGAGATGCGGTCGGCGCGGTGCTCGACGAGAATCGGAATCGCGGGATATCCCTGTCGTGCAGCAAATGCGCGCGCTTCGACGCCCAGAGGTCCGCGCAGCGGGACGTACCGCTCGAAGAGTGGTGCAACGACGTACGGGTAGACGAGCGTGCCGACGAGCGAGACGGCAAGAATTCCCGCAATCGTGTAGACGTACCATTGATGCGTGCGATCGACGAGCCAGAGCACGACCGTGACGATGCAGCCCGCGACGAGCATGCCAAGAATCGTTCCGAGGACGTATTCGAGGATCCAGACGCGCGTCAGCGCGTGCGAGAGTCCCATGACGCGGTCGACGCGCCAGAGATAAAAGGATGGAATGAGGGTCGCGGCCCTCGCGATGACGGCAAGCGTCGCGCCGAAGGCAAAGCGTGCCACCGTCTCCGACGCTAAGCGTCTTCGTAACGCGTCGCGCCAGCGTGCTGCCGAGCCCAAGCGCCAGAAGTAAAAGAGCGCTATCGCCTGTGCGAAGATGGAGGCGAGCCATCCTGGAACGTCGAGCGATATCAGCCGTCCGGCCGCCGCTTGCCGATCCGAGTCGACGAGCGATGCGAGCGAGCGCGCGAGCAACTGCGACGAGTGCAGCGCGTCGACGTGGCGATTGAGCGCATCGACCGCAGCGTACGCAACGTATGGGAGCATCTCTCGCTCTATTCATAGAGAGCAAAGCCGGCGCCTTCGACCGCATACGCGACACGGTCTCGCCCCGACCGTTTTGCGTGATACATGGCGGCGTCGGCCGCCTCCAGGAGCGACGCCGCATCGCTCGCGTCGAAGGGAAACGACGCGATCCCGACGCTCGCCGTCGGATGCTGCGCGACGCCGAACTCGCATGCTCTCACCGCCGCGCAGAACGCTCGAGCACGTTCGATGGCCTGCGTCTTCTGCGAACCGCGCAAGAGCATGCAAAACTCGTCTCCGCCCTTACGCCCGACGACGTCTCGTTCTGGCACGGCGTGAGCGCGCAGCAGATCCGCCATGCGACGCAGGACGCCGTCGCCCGCTTCGTGCCCGTAGTCGTCGTTGATGCGCTTGAAGCGATCGGTGTCGACGAACCAGAGCGAGAGTATGCCGTCGCGTGACTCTTCGACGAGCTCGTGTAGACGCCGCCGGAACGCGCGAGGTGCGAGAAGACCTGTAAGGCTGTCGAACGTCGCTTCGTTCCGATCGTTCTCGCGTTCGAGCGCAAGGGAATACGTCTCGCCCGCGCAGGCGACCAGCGCGGCTATCTTCCGCGCGTTCGGCATCCTCGTCACGGTCGCGCCGGAACCGTACCAAACTCCCTGCACGGCGCGACCGCAGAGTACCGGGACGGCAACCGCGCACCGATCGCCAGGCACGATGCCCTCGAACGCCTTAGCGAGAGAGATTGAGTGAAGCGCGGCGGCAGCACGAGCCGGAAGCGACTCTCCTATGCGTTCGAGAGTCGTGCCGCGGTAGACGACAGCGCGTGCTCCGCTCGAGTGCTTGCAGAGCAGATGCTCGTTCTCGACGACGAAGAAGAGCGTTACGTCGATCGAAGGCTCGATGGCGCGGGCAGCGGCGTCGAGCACGCGCAGCACTGCGCTGCTCGAGCGACGCGCCGCAGCGACGAGCGCGCGAAAGACATCCTCCACACGAGAGTTTGTGCCGCGAGCCAGCGGCTTTAGGACGCTACTTCTTTGGCAGTGGACGCGCGGGATTTCCCGCGACGCGCTCGCCTGCAGGAACGTCCCGCGTAACGACGGAGCCGGCGCCCGTCAAGGCGTCGTCTCCAATCTCCACGGGTGCGACGAGCGACGAGTTGGAACCAATCAGCGCGCGCTTGCCGATGGTCGTGCGATTCTTCCTCTTGCCGTCGAAGTTGCACGTGATCGTTCCGGCGCCCACGTTCGTGTCCTCGCCGACGGTCACGTCGCCGAGATAGGAAAGGTGGCTCGCCTTCGAGCCGCTCTCCAGACGTGCGTTCTTCAGCTCGACGAAGTTTCCGATCCGAACGTCGTCGGCGAGAACGCTCTCACCGCGAATGTGCGCGAACGGCCCCACGTGCGCGCCGTCGCCGATGGTGCTGTCGAGAACGACGCTCTCGCGGATCTCCGTGCGGTTCCCGACCGTCGCGTTCGAGAGCCGCGCGTTCGGCCCGATCGTGCACCCTTCGCCGATGGACGAAAGCCGTCCGATCTGCGTGTTGGGATAGATGACCGTGTCGCGCCCGATCGTCAGCTCGGGCTCGAGGTACGTTCGCTCGGGATCGACGATCGTGACGCCGTCTCGCATGTACGACGCGCAGAGCCGTTCGTTCATGCGCTGCCGTGCAACTGCGAGCTCGACGCGATCGTTGATGCCGGCGAGATCGCGACCCTCGGGGTACAGCACCGGTGCCACGCCCGCGCCGGAGGCTGCGAGGATTCCCACGGCGTCGGTGAGATAGTACTCGCGCTGCGCATTGTCGTTCCCAATGCGTCCGACGACGTCGCGTGCCGCGCTCTCGTCGATCGCGTAGATGCCGGCGTTCGTCTCCTCGATCGCGCGCTCGTCGAGGGTTGCATCGCGAACCTCAACGATGCGCTCGACGCGATTTCCTTTCCGAACGACGCGCCCGAAGCTCGACTCGGGGCCGCTGCGTAGCGTCACGAGCGCCATCGCACCGGAGCCGACAGCGTCGAGCGCTGCCGTGAAGATCTCACGCGTCACGAGCGGCATGTCGCCGTTCGTAACGAGGACGCGTCCGCCTCTGCGCGTCGGAAGCGCTTCGAGCGCGACGCGCAGCGCGTGACCGGTTCCGAGCTGCTCCTTTTGCACGATGCCGCGCGCGCCTCCGAGCGCCGCGAAGCGCTCTTCCATCTCCGGTGAGATGACGGCGACGATCTCGTCGGCGCCCGCGTCACGCAGAGCGCACAGCACCCACCAGAGCATCGGTCGCCCGCACAACTCATGAAACACCTTCGGCAGCGTGCTTTTCATGCGGGTGCCCTTTCCGGCCGCGAGCACGATTGCACGAACGCCGCTCAATGCAGTCTCTCCAGAGCGATCTCCATTCTACGCAAGGATTCGGTCTTCCCAAGGATCTCCATGGCGTCGAAGAGCGGCACTGACGTTGGGCTCCCGGTTACGGCGACGTAGTACGCGCGAACGACGTCGCGAAAACGTACCGTCGTGGGAAATGGCCACGTACGTTCGTTGACCGCGCTCTTCAGCCGCTCGCCGATTGCGTCCGCCTGCCACTCGCCGTCTCCGACGTTGACGAGCGCCTGCATCGCCACCGCGAGCGCCTCGGCTGCTGCGCCCGAAGGAAGTTTGGGAAGTTCCAACTCCTCTTTCGCCGGGTTCGGCCGTTCGGCAAAAAAAGCAACGAGCGGCGCGAACTCCTCCAGCGTGCGTATGCGATCGAGTGCCAGTGCCGCGATGCGCGTACGCCACGCTTGCGCGATCGCCTCCGGCCATTCGTATCCCCACTCGTGCAGGATCTCGAGAAGCTCCGCGGGCGTGTGACGACGCAGGTGCTGTCCGTTGAGCCACACGAGCTTTTCCAGATCGAAGACGGGACCGCCGAGCGAGATGCGCGTGACGTCGAAGTCCTCGCACATCCGCTCGAGCATCTCGGACGGCGACGCGCACGCGAGCAGCCTTTCGTCGTTGCGCCCGTCGACGAGCGCAGCCAGAAAGTGAACGAGCGTTTCCGGAAGAAAACCGCGCGCGCGATAGTGCAAGATGCTCGTTGGGTTCCTTCGCTTCGAGAGCTTGCTCTTGTCCGGATTGCGAAGGAGCGGAAAATGGCAGAAGCGCGGCATCTCGCGCGACCAGCCAAAGTACTCGTACAGCAGCACGTGCTTTGGCGTCGAGCTGATCCATTCTTCGCCGCGAATGACGTGCGTAATCTGCATGAGGTGATCGTCGACGACGTTCGCGAGATGGTAGGTCGGAAATCCGTCAGACTTCACGAGCACCTGCATGTCGACGCTCTTCCACTCGATCTCGATGCGTCCGCGCAGCGCGTCCTCGAAGACGCACGTCCCCTCGCGAGGCACGACGAGACGAAGAACGGAAGGGACGCCGTCGCGCTCGTGCTGCGCGACCTCTTCTGCCGTCAGCGAAAGGCAGTGGCCGTCATAGTGCGGCGCTTCGTGCGCGGCTCGTTGCGCGACGCGCATCTCCTCGAGCCGTTCCTCCGTGCAGAAACACGGGAACGCGTGCCCCGCGTCCCGCAGCTCTTTCGCGTACTTTCGATACACGTCGGAGCGCTCGCTCTGGCGATACGGCGCGAAGGGACCGCCTGCGTCGGGACCTTCGTCCCACGGAATCGAGAGCCAGCGAAGCGACGAAAAGATCGCCACCTCAGACGACTCCGTGCTGCGAGCTCGATCCGTGTCCTCGATCCGAAGGATGAAACTGCCGCCCTCCTTCGCTGAGTGCGCAAAGCAATAGTTGATGATTGCGGCGTATGCGGTCGCAACGTGCGGGTCGCCCGTCGGCGACGGAGCGATGCGAGTTCGCGCCGCGCTCAGGATGACAAGAGCGCGCGTTTACCGCACTCGCGTTCCACGAAGTCGACGATCTCTTGCAGCGGCGCGCCTGGCGTGAAGACCTCTTGCACGCCCATTTTCTTGAGCGCCGCTGCGTCGTCCGGCGGGATCGTGCCGCCGCCGAAGAAGACGACGTCCTCCGCGCCTTGCGCCCTGAGCTGTTCGAGAACGAGCGGAAAGAGCGTCATGTGCGCGCCCGAGAGAATCGAGAGGCCGATGCCGTCGGCGTCTTCTTGAATCGCGGTTTGTACGATCTGTTCGGGCGTTTGAAAGAGCCCGGTGTAGATGACTTCCATGCCCGCGTCGCGCAGCGCGCGCGCGATGACCTTTGCGCCACGGTCGTGACCGTCCAGCCCGGCCTTTGCGACGACGATGCGCAAGCGGCGTGCCATCAGTGCGGCTGTTTCTCGGGAACGAGCTTCACGGAACCGGCGTCGCGGCGCCGGCTCAAGCGCAGTGCTTCCTCCAGTTTGTGCTTCACCTCGGAGAGTACGCGTAGCACGCGGCGTCGTCGTATTTCAGTGACTTCTTCCATGTTAGAAAACGCTCCGTTCCACGTATCTTCCGTAAACCTCGACCATCGCGTCGACGATCTCGCCCTCGGTGCAGTACGCGTTGACGCACGCAATGAGATGCGGCATCACGTTATCCTTCGGGTCGCGGCACGCTCTCTGCAAACGCTCGAGCGTAGCGCGGGCGGCGTTCACATCCCGGCTCTCGCGCACGCGCCGCACCGCGGCGGCCTGCTCGCGTTCCGTCTCGTCGGTGATGCGCAGCAACTCGATGTCCGCGTGATCCTCTTCCTTTTCGAAGGCATTGACGCCGACGATGACCCGCTCTTTCTTTTCGATGGACCGCTGGTAGCGGTAGCTCGCCTCCGCAATCTCCTTCTGAAAGAATCCGGCCTCGATCGCCTCGACGACGCCACCGTACTCGGCGATCTGCGCGAAGTACGATTCCGCCTCACGCTCCATCTCGTCGGTGAGCGCTTCGACGAAATACGACCCGCCGAGCGGATCCGTGACGTTGGCGACGTTCGTTTCGTAGGCGAGCACCTGCTGCGTGCGCAGCGCGATCTCGGCCGATTTCTCAGTGGGCAGCGCGTGTACCTCGTCCATCGAGTTCGTATGGAGCGACTGCGTCCCGCCGAGTACCGCGGCCATCGCTTCGTACGCGACACGCACGATATTGTTCTCGGGTTGCTGCGCGGTCGCGCTGCATCCGGCAGTCTGCGTGTGAAAGCGAAGTTGAAGGGAGCGCGGATCCTTTGCGCCGTAGCGATCGCGCATGTGCCGCGCATAGATGCGGCGGGCCGCGCGGAACTTTGCGATTTCTTCGAAGAAGTCGATGTGCGAGTTGAAGAAAAACGACAGACGTGGAGCAAACGCGTCGACGTCCATACCTGCAGCGATGCAGGCTTCGACGTATGCAAAGCCGTCGGCGAGCGTGAAGGCGAGCTCCTGGGCGGCCGTCGACCCGGCTTCCCGAATGTGGTAGCCGGAGACGGAGATCGTGTTCCAACGCGGCATCTCGTCGGTGCAGAAGCGAATCATGTCGACGATGAGCCGCATGTGCGGACGCGGAGGAAAGATCCACTCTTTCTGCGCGATGTACTCTTTGAGGATGTCGGCTTGCACCGTTCCGCCTAGCACGCTGCGCGACACGCCTTGCCGCTCGGCGGCAGCGACGTATTGCGCGAGAGCGATTGCCGCGGGACCGTTGATCGTCATCGACGTCGTTACGGTACCGAGATCGATCTCCTCGAAGAGCGTCTCCATGTCTGCCAGCGAATCGATTGCAACGCCACAGCGACCGACTTCACCGCGCGCTTGCGGCGCGTCGGAGTCGTATCCCATGAGCGTCGGCATGTCGAAGGCGACTGACAACCCGGTTTGACCCTGCGCAAGCAGAAACTTGTAGCGCTCGTTCGTCTGTCGCGCGGTTCCAAACCCGGCAAACTGCCGCATCGTCCATAGACGCCCGCGATAGCCGTTCGAATGAAGTCCGCGCGTGTACGGATAGAACCCCGGATAGCCGAGGTCACGATCGTAGTCGAGGCCGGAAAGATCCTTAGGCGAGTAGAGCGGCTCGAGCGCGACGTCGGAGATGGTGCGGTCAACAGCCCCCGAACCCGGCCCTTTCCGTAATGCACCCGCCCGCGAGGCCTGCTTCCACGCCTCCTCGTTCGGGGCGCGCTCGATCATCTTCGCCACAGCAGGAGAACGTTCACGGGCCGCACCCGTAGGTCATTCCTCGATGCCGAGCGACGCAAGCGCTTGCGAGGCGGCATCGTACGGATCGCCGGCTGCCGAGCCGACGTCGATTCTGCCGTCGACGAGAGCTCGAATGCGGCCGGCTGCAATGCTGCGCACTTGGTACGCGAAGCGTT
The DNA here is from genome assembly GCA_030038335.1 of Vulcanimicrobiota bacterium. GTDB lineage: Bacteria > Vulcanimicrobiota > Vulcanimicrobiia > Vulcanimicrobiales > Vulcanimicrobiaceae > Tyrphobacter. Next base: position 19,281 of record JASHPC010000049.1, on the reverse strand, counting down.
CTCGCTTGCGCTGCTCGAGCTCGCCACTCTCGACCAAATACGCAGCGTGGCGCTCGATCGCGTCCCACAACTCGTCGATACCCTGCCCGTGCACCGCCTGCGTCGTAACGAGCTCCGGCACCCACGCGCCGTGCTCCGAGATCTGCAGCATCGACCGAATCTCGCGGCGCAGTTGATCGGCCATCGGGTGATCGCCCTTGTTCACGACGAAAATATCCGCGATCTCGACGATCCCCGCTTTGAGCAGTTGAACGGAGTCTCCGCTCCCCGGTTGCAGCGCGACGATCGTCGTCTGCGCAAGCTCCGCGATCTCTACTTCGCTCTGTCCCGCACCCACGGTCTCAACGACGATGAACTGAAAACCGAACGCGTCCATCAGAAGCGTAGCGTCCGCCGTCGCGCCGGCGAGACCACCGAGATGACCGCGGCTCGCCATCGAACGAATGAAGACGTCGGGATCGGTAAAGTGCTCTGCGAGCCGAATGCGATCTCCGAGCAGCGCACCGTGCGAGAACGGCGAGCTCGGATCGACGGAGATAACGCCGACGCGCCTTCCGAGCGTGCGAGCTTTTCGAACGAGTGCAGCGGAAAGCGTCGATTTGCCGACGCCCGGAGGACCGGTGATGCCGACCGTCGTTGCGTTCCCTGCAAGCGCGTACAGCTCGGCAACGACGCGCGCACCGTTTCCCGACTCGCACGCCGTAATCGCGCGCGCCAGCGCTCGCGGTCTGCCGGCTCGAAAGTCGCGAATCAGTTCTAGCGTGCCGTCGCTCGTCAAGGCTCGTGAGAAGTTGCGGTCGGCGCTGCGGCGGACCTGCTCGGCTTGTTGGCGAACGCGCGACTCGATGCACGCCATCGTTCTCGCCGTCGCGTTGACGGCACCGCAGCGCGCACGCATCGACGAGATCGTTCGCTACGTCATGGGCGATCGGCACGTTCTCGGACTCTCTCTCGCCGTCGCGCGCGACGGCGAGATCGTCTACGCGCACGGGTACGGCTTCGCGGACCGCCGGCGTACGATACGCGTCGAACCTCGAACGGTCTTCGCGGTTGGATCGATCGAGAAGCAGTTTCTCGCCGCGAGCGTGCTGCGGCTGTGCGAGCGCGGCCGTCTCTCGCTCGACGACACGCTCGGGCGCTTCGTTCCTTGGTATGCGGTCGCGCGCGACGTCACGGTTCGCGAGCTTCTCGAGAACGCCAGTGGCATTCCGGATTACGCGACGCTTCCGGACTTCGATCGGTTAGCGCGCGAGCCGGTCTCGCCGGAAGCGCTCGTTCGCCGCGTTGCCTCGTTGCCGCTCGAGTTCGCTCCCGGAACGAACACGTCGTACAGCAACACCAACTACGTGCTGCTTGGCGTGATCGTCGAAGACGTCACGCGCATGCCCCTTGCGGCGTGGCTGCACCGCGATTTGTTTGGTCCGCTGCAACTGCGAGCGACGGCCGGCTGGAATCCGTTTCTTTACGAGCCTAGACGCGCCGAGGGAAGCGTGTCCGCGGGCAGCGCGTCGCTCGCGTTCGGAGGTGCCGGGCTCGAATCGAGTGCGCTCGACGTCGCACGCTGGTTGGACGATCTGTTCGCGATGCGCGTCGTCAGCACGCAAGACTTGATGCGGATGTTCGACGGCATGGGCTTTTTCAGTGGCCGCATCGGAAGCCGGCGCGGTGCGTGGCATAGCGGTTACGTTCCCGGGTATTCGGCGTACGTGGCAGTCGTTCCAGGACAACGGCTCGCCGTCGTTCTCCTCTCGAACGCAGACGCGGTCGACCTCGGCCCGCTCGCGCAAAGCGTCATCGACGACGCAACGATGCCGCAGTGAAAGCGGCGCGCCTCCTTCTTGTTGCGCTGATTCTCCTCGAAACGGCGCTCGCTGCTCCTGCGCGCTCGCAAACGCTCATCCTTCCGCTTACCGGTGAGCGCCATCGGGCCGTTCACGCGCAAACGCTCTTCCACACGCTTTTCAGCGACTTCTTCTCGGAGAGCGACGGTACGACGTACGTGCAAACCGGCGACATTCCGGCGATGTGGCTACGAGACTCGGCGGCACAGACGATTCCCTACGTCCGGTTCGTTGCGGACTTTCCGGTGCTACGCGCGCGCACGGCCGGTGTCGTCGAACGCCAGGCGCGCGACATTCTCACGGACCCGTACGCAAATGCCTTTCAAGCGAGTTATCACGTCTGGGAGCGTAAATGGGAGGTCGACTCGCTCGCGTGGCCAGTGCTCCTCGCATGGGTCTATTGGCGCACGACGGACGACCGCTCGATCTTCACGCCAGACCTTCACCGGGCGCTGCGCACGATCGTCGCGACATATTCATGCGAGGAACGTCATGCGTCTTGTAGTCGATACTCCTATCCCTATCGCGTGCCTACGCAGGGTGCATATGCAGCGAACACGGGATTGATATGGAGCGCGTTTCGGCCGTCCGACGACGCCGTTCAATACAGATTCAACATTCCGCAGAACGCGATCGCTGCGGTCGCGCTGCGCGATCTCAGCGTTCTCGCCATCGAAGGCTACTCAGACAAGACGCTCGCGAGCGAGGCGACGACGATCGAAGAGCGCGTGCAAGCCGGCATCGAGCGGTACGGCCTCGTCTACGAGCCGCATCTTGGCGGATGGATCTACGCGTACGAAGTCGACGGGCTCGGGCACCAGCTCTTCATGGATGACGCGAATATTCCGAACCTGCTCACGTTGCCGTACATCGGCTGGTGTTCCGCGAACGACCCGGCATATCTGACGACGCGCGACTTCGTGCTGAGCCGTGCGAATCCGTACTATTACGAGGGACGCTACGCGAGCGGGCTCGGCAGCCCGCACACGCCGGTAGACAACGTCTGGCCTCTCGGCATAATCGGCCGCGCGCTCACGTCGACGTCGTCACTCGAGGTCGCTACCGCCATCACGACGCTCGCGGAGACCGATAGCAAAGACGGACTCATTCACGAAAGTTTCTATGATAACGGCTATTGGCGCTACACGCGCTCGGATTTCGGTTGGGCGAATGCGCTCTACGCTGAAATGCTCTTCGAAACGCTTGCCGGAGCCGACCCAACGCCGTTCACGGAGCCTGCGGTCGTGCTTCCCTTCGAGGTCCAATCAGAGATGCCGCGTTCGGTGCCTCTCGTCACGCAGCTGCAGAACGAAGGCACGATTCTCAACGCGCTCGTGATTCTGCTTCAGCCGCCGTAACGCCGGCGGCGCTCGCCGAACGAGCGAATCGCCTCGGCGAAGTTCTCCTCGCGAAACTCGGGCCACATGATCGGCAGCATCAGAAGCTCCGTGTACGCAAGCTGGTACAGCAAGAAGTTCGAGACGCGCTCGTCGCCGCCGGTGCGAACGAGCAGATCGGGATCGGGCGCCTGCGGCGCGTACATCCGATCGCGCAGCGCCTGTTCGTCGACCTCCGAGGGCTGCAAGCGTCCCGCGGCAACGTCGCCGGCGATGCTGCGCACCGCGCGCAGGATCTCGGCGCGACCGCTATAGTTGAGCGCGAGCGTCAGAATGAGCCGCGTGTTGTGCGCCGTGCTTCGCGCGAGGTCGCGCACGGCCGAACGGGCTGGAAATGCGAACGCCTCGAGGTCGCCTATAACGTCGACGCGCACACCCTGCGCGAGCAACGGCGCTTTCTCACTGCGCGCGCAGGCCGCGCAGATCTGCATCACGATGTTGATCTCGCGCGCGTCGCGAGACCAGTTTTCCGTCGAGAACCCATAGACGGTCAACCGCCCCACGCCCGCCTTGACCGCGCCGCGGACGGCGGCACGCAGCGCAATGACGCCGCGGCGATACCCCTCCACGATCGGAAGGCCGCGATCCCGCGCCCAGCGGCGGTTGCCATCCATGATGATGGCGACGTGTTCGGGGACGTCAGAAACGGCGCGCTGAAGCATCCTTCACTTTGTACTACAAAGTGAAGGCCGGCGCAAGGAGTGCCAAGCGGATGGAACGCCCTTCGTCGCCAACCACACCCGGGCACGTATGACTGAAGGGTATTATCGGTATCCGGCGATCGCGTCTCACCGGCTCGCTTTCATCTGCGAAGACGACCTCTGGACGGTCGACGCCGCTGGTGGAACTGCGGTACGTCTGACCGTCAGTTTCGGGAGCTGCTCGTTTCCGCGCTTTTCGCCCGACGGACGATGGATCGCGTTCACGTCGACGGACGAGGGACATCCCGAGGTCTATATCATGCCTGCGGAAGGCGGGCAGCCGAGACGTCTTACGTTTTTGGGGAGCACGGTTGCTTGGACGACCGGGTGGAGCGACGACGGCTCGGAGATTCTCTTCGTCGCGAATCCTGGATCGTGGTATCCGAACGAGACGCGCGCATTCGCCGTGCCACGTGAAGGCGGCGCGACGCGTGAGTTGCCCTTCGGTCATGCCAAGAGCCTTTGCATCGCTAACGACGGCTCGGTCGCAATCGGAAGAAACAACGCCGATCCGGCCCGCTGGAAGCGCTACCGCGGCGGCACGTCGGGCGAGATTTGGGTCGCCGCGACGGCTAGCGGAACGTTTTCGCGTCTCGACCTTCCACGAGGCAATCCGACGTGGCCGATGTGGATCGGTGGGCGTCTCTTCTTTCTCGCAGATCACGAAGGGATAGGAAACATCTATTCGTGCGCTCGCGACGGCAGCGACGTTCGGCGTCATACGCACGAGACCGATTACTACGCGCGCTTCCCGTCGACCGACGGCGCGCGCATCGTCTACGGCAGCGCCGGTCGCATTCTCTGTTATGACGCGCTCTCCGACGAGACGCGCGAAGTCTCGATCGAGACGCACTCCGCGGCTCCGCAGACGACGCGGCGGTTCGAGAGCGCATCGGAGTCGCTAGAGCATTTCGCGCCGCATCCCGACGGGACGAGTCTCGCAGTCGTATCGCGTGGCAGACCGTTGACGATGCCGCTCTTCGAGGGAGCGGTCATCACGCACGGAATCGGCAGTCGTGCGCGTTATCGCCTCTGCGAATGGCTGCACGACGGAAAGCGCTTCGTCTGCGTAACGGATAGAAATGGCTACGAACAACTTGAGGTTCACGACGCGAGCGCCGCGACCGAGCCGAGACTCGTCACGCTAGGCGACATCGGTCGCGTGACGGAACTTGCAGCCTCGCCTGCGCGCGACGTCGTTGCCTTCGCGAATCATCGCTACGAGCTCTGCGTTCTCGACCTTGACGGCGAAGATATCCGCATCATCGACAAGAGCCCCGCGCAGCGCGTTACCGACCTCGCGTTCTCTCCCGATGGCCGCTTCCTTGCCTATTCGTGGTCGCCGTCGGCCGGTACGTCGATCATTCGCATCGCAAAGGTGAAGTCGGGACGCGTGCACGATGCTACGCCGCCGCTTCGTGACGACATCTCACCCGCATGGGATCCCGACGGCCGGTATCTGTATTTCATTTCGACGCGCGACTTCAATCCGGTTTACGACGCGTTGCAGTTCGACTTGAGCTTTCCGCAAGCGCACCGTCCGTTCGTCGTGACGCTGCGCGCGGACGTGCCGTCGCCGTTCGTGCCCAAACCGCGGCCCATTCATCGCGACCACGAGAGCGAGCGCGACGGTCACGAACGCAAGAAGGACGAGAAGCGCGAGATCCAGATCGACTTCAACGGCATTGAAGGACGCGTGCTAGGCTTTCCGGTGGAAGAGGGCGATTATCAGCAGATCGTCGCAACGCGCGAGCGCGTGCTCTTCACACGTTTTCCGGTTCGCGGCATCAAGCCGTTCTCACCGAACGACGAGGAACGCGACGAGTCGGGCACGCTGCTCGCGTTCGATTTCGAGCAACAGCGCGCTGCGACGGTTGCCAACGACGTCAACGAGATACGCCTCGGCGCAGACGGTCACACGCTCGCGTATCGTTCGCAGCATCGCCTTCGCGCAATCGACGCACAGAGCGATCTCCCAGAGAACGGTGACGAGCAAAAACCGCCGTCGGAGCCGGGACGCAAGAGCGGATGGATCGATCTCGATCGCGCGGTCGTCGAGATCGTGCCTCGCGACGAGTGGGCGCAGATGTTCCGCGAAGCGTGGCGACTGCAAACGGAGCAGTTCTGGGTCGAAGACATGAGCGATATCGATTGGGATCGCGTCTACGACCGCTACCACGCCGTCCTCGGCCGCGTGCGCACGCGCACCGAGCTCTCCGACCTGATCTGGGAGATGCACGGCGAACTTGGAACCTCGCACGCGTACGAGTGGGGCGGTGACTTCCGTGAGCCGCTGCAATATCAACGTGGATTTCTCGGCGCCGACCTTTCATGGCAAGATGCGCTCGAAGGCTACCGCGTCGATCGCGTCTATCGCGGTGACTCGTGGAACCGCGAAGTCGACTCGCCGCTCGCCGAACCGGGACTAGACGTCGAGGCCGGCGACGTCCTCGTCGCGATCGGTGGCCGGCGTCTCTCGCGCGACGTTACGCCCGAACAGATGCTCGTCAACGCAGCGGGTCGCGAGATCACCGTGACGGTGCGACGCGGTCACGCGCCGGAACGCAACGTGCTCGTGAAAGCCCTTGCGAGTGAAGCGCCGTTACGCTACCGGGCGTGGGTTGAGGAGAAGCGCGCGTACGTGCACGAGCACAGTAACGGACGCGTCGGCTATCTTCACGTTCCCGATATGGGTCCGTGGGGATTCTCGGAGTTTCATCGCGGATACCTCAGCGAGTTCAATCGCCGCGGACTCATCGTCGACGTGCGCTACAATCGCGGCGGGCACGTCTCCCCGCTCCTGCTCGAGAAACTCGCGCGCAAGCGCGTCGGCTACGACATCCCGCGGTACGGAGCTCCGATGCCGTATCCACCGGAATCCGTCGACGGGCCAATGGTCGCGATCACGAATCAGTTTGCCGGCTCCGATGGAGACATATTCAGCCACTGCTTCAAGCTCTACAAGCTCGGACCGCTCGTTGGAAAACGCACGTGGGGCGGCGTCATCGGTATCGCTCCGTACCACCCGCTCGTCGACGGCACGCTCACGACGCAGCCCGAGTACTCCTTCTGGTTCGTCGACGTCGGATGGACGGTCGAAAACTACGGCACCGACCCCGATTATGAAGTTGACATCGCGCCGCACGACTACCGCGACGGACGCGATCCACAACTGGACGCGGCGCTCGAGCTCATGGACGAGGCGCTCGCGCGCAACGTTCCCGTGCGACCCGACTTGACGACGCGACCGTCGCTTCCGCTTCCGACGCTTGCGTAAGCCGGCCGGCGATCGCGTGCCGGCCACGCGCATCGCGTGGATCGCGTCTGCGCTGACGTTCGCCTTCCACGTCGCTGCGAATCCGCATTACGGCTTCTTCCGCGACGAGCTCTACTTCATCATCTGCGGCCGTCACCCAGCCTTCGGCTACGTCGATCAACCGCCGCTCGTTCCGCTCATCGCCGCTGGAACGCAGCTATTCGGCATCTCGCTCGTTGCGTTGCGCGCAACGGCTGCTTTCTTCGCCGCAGCGGGCGTCTTCGTCTCGGTCCGTCTCGTTACGGAGTGGGGCGGGGGTCGATTCGCGCAGATTCTCACCGCGATCGTCGTCGCGCTGACTCCGGTACTCTGCGCGTTCGGCGAGAAAGTTGGGCCCGACATGGTCGGGCTCTGGCTCTGGCCGCTTGCGGCGCTGTACGTCGCACGCCTCGCCAACGGAGCCGACTTGCGTGCTTGGCTCGGCGTCGGCGCAGCGCTCGGCGTCTCGTGCGAAGCAAAGTACAGCGTCATTTTCTTTGGCATCGCGCTTCTGCTTGGCGTCGCGCTCACGCGCAGTAGGCGCATCTTCGCGACGCCGTCGTTCCTTGCGGGGATGTTGCTCGCCGTTCTCGTGGCGCTGCCGAACTTCATCTGGCAGGCGTCGCACGGTTTTCCAATGTGGGAGCTCCTCCGCAACGCACAGATCGAAGGAAAGAACGTCGTGCTCGGCCCGATCGCGTACGTCGTGCAGCAGATTTTCCTCACGAATCTGCTCCTCTCGCCGCTGTGGATTGCGGGCATCGTATACGGCTTCTGTCAGCCGTCGTTGCGTTGGGTCGCGTGGACGTACGTGCTCCTCGTGGCGATGATGATAGGAATGCACGGAAAGAACTACTATCCGGCAGACGTCTATCCGCTCGTCATCGCAAGCGGAGCGTTCGCCGTCGAGCGCTGGACGCAGCGCGTGCACCTCCTTCGTCCGGTCGTCGCAGTCGCCGCATTCATCTTCTCGCTCTGGTTAATTCCATTAGTCGAACCGATTCTGCCCGAGGCTCGCGTCGCTGCGTATCAGAGCGCGCTCTCACAGGCGCTGCACCTTTCCGTCGCAAGCGAACGTCATAGGCCCGTCGCAATCGGACAGGATTTCGCCGACATGCACGGGTGGCCGCAGCTCGCGACGCTCGTCGCGCGTGTCTACGACTCTCTGCCGCCGCAGCAACGCGCCAAAGCCGCAATCGCCGCGAGCAACTACGGCGAAGCAGCCGCGATCGACTTCTTTGGCGCAGAGTACCATCTGCCGCCCGTAATCTCCGGGCATAACAACTACTGGCTGTGGGGAACGCACGGGTACGACGGTACGATCGTCATCGACGTCAACGGAGACTGCGGCGCTCGCGAGCATCTCTTTCGTTCGCGCCAGCTCGCCGCGACGTTCGACGCACCCTGGATCATGTCGTACGAGCAGAACCTGCCCATCATGATCTGCCGCGGCATTCGTGAGCCGCTTTCAGAGATTTGGCCGAAGGTGAAGCACTACATCTAGCGACAGCCGACGAGATGGTCGTCGACCATTCCGACGGCTTGCATGAATGCATAGCAAATCGTCGGTCCTACGAAGCCAAAACCTCGCGCGCGTAAGTCCTTCGAGAGCGCCTCGGCCGCAGGCGACGTCGCTGGAACGTCGTGGAGCGTGCGGCGCCGCGTTTTGATAGGCTTGCCTCCGACAAAACGCCAGACGTACGCGTCGAAGGAACCAAACTCTCGTTGCACCTTGAGAAAGGCGCGCGCGTTGCGAACCGCCGATTCTACTTTCGCGCGATTGCGGACGATACCCGAATCGCATAGGATGCGCTCGAGACGAGCCGGCGTGAAACGCGCCACCTTCTTCGGTTCGAAGCTAGCGAAGACGGTGCGATATCGTTCGCGTTTCGCGAGTATCGTGCTCCAACTCAAGCCCGCCTGAGCGCCTTCGAGAATCAGAAACTCGAAGAACGTGCGATCGTCGTGAACGGGCTGGCCCCACTCATCGTCGTGGTACGCGATCATCTCGGGCGTCGTGGCCCACGAACAACGGACGCGTCTACGGCGCGAGGTCATCGTTGCGGATCGATGGCGTCGAGGATCGTGGGAAAGACGCGCTTCGCGAGCTCGACGTTTCGCTCAGTCTCGATGATGTCGTGAGACGGCGGCATTCCTCGCAGTTCGAGTTGCGCGACGTTCGCCCCCGTCGCACGCCAACGGCGAAACAGCGCGCGCATCTCCCCGTTGTTCACGGTTGCCTCGCCGCCGTTGACGATGAGGACGATCTCGCGAGCGCATGGAGCGCGCGTCGCGTTTTGCAGCACGCTCGAAGCGATCTCGTAGACCCGAGCGATCGCGTGCGTCGCGTAACGCGGATAGCCGCGCTCGGGCATCTGATGCTCGCGCTTGATCGGATTCCACCATACGAACCGGTTCGGCAGAAGCAGCATCGCCGCAGCAACGACACGCATGATCGCCCGCGGAACGAGCGCGACACCGAGAAACGGCGCGATCGCGACTGCCCGATCCAGCGGTGCGCGCTGTGCGAGCCACAGTGCGAGCGTACCGCCCGCCGATACTCCCGCGACGGTAACGTCTTCTCCGAGGCTCCGCGCCGCCTCGAGGCTCTCGAGTGCGAAGTCGCAAAGCCCATCGACCGTGAGTCGCGCGAGCGCACCGGTCATGCGATCGCGATACCCGTGGCGCGGCAAGCGCGGCACGAGCACGTTGAATCCTCGCGCGTACAGCGCGTCAGCATAACGGCGAAACTGCATCGGCACGGCGGTGATGCCGTGAAAGAGGAGTACTGCCCGAGGACGACGCTCCCCGTGGGTGAGGAGGATGGTCCGGCCCTCTTCGTCGACGCGTTCGCCGTCGCGCCCCAGTAGACGTTCCAACGCGCCCGAACGGGGAATCATTGAGGATGATGGTATCATATCGCAGCATGCAGGACCGTGCTCGCGACGCGATTGCGCTGGAAGCGCAATACGGAGCGCACAACTACCGCCCGCTCGAGGTCGTCGTCGAGCGCGCGGAGGGCGTTTGGCTCTGGGACGTCGAGGGACGCCAGTATCTCGACTGCGTCAGCGCGTACTCCGCGCTCAACCACGGTCACGCGCATCCGCGCATTCGCGCGACGCTCGTCGAGCAGGCGCAGCGGCTTTCACTCACGTCGCGCGCGATGTACAACGATCGTCTTCCGATCTTTCTCGAGCGGCTTGCGACGCTGACCGGATACGAAGCCGTGCTGCCGATGAACGCCGGGGTCGAAGCAGTAGAGACGGCGCTCAAGCTCGCTCGCAGATGGGGATACGAAGCAAAAGGCATTCCGTCCAACAGTGCCGAGATCGTCGTCTTCGCGAACAACTTCCACGGACGCACGATTGCGGCGGTCTCGGCGAGTTCCACCGCGCAATACAGAAACGATTTCGGACCGTTTCTTCCAGGCTTTATCTTCGCGCCGTTCGGCGATATCGAGGCGCTGAAACGCGCGATCACGCCACTGACGTGCGCCGTTCTCCTCGAGCCGATTCAAGGTGAAGGCGGCGTCGTCGTGCCACCGGAAGGCTACCTCGCGAACGTCGCGTCGCTCTGCCGCGAGCGCGACGTGCTGCTGCTCGCCGACGAAGTGCAGACGGGCCTCGGAAGAACCGGCGACCTCTTCGCCTGCGACCACGAACGCGTGCGCCCCGACGCGCTCATCATCGGAAAGGCGCTCGGAGGCGGATACTATCCGGTCTCCGCCGTCGTCGCGAGCCGCGCGCTCATGGACCTCTTCGGTCCGGGAGACCACGGAAGTACGTTCGGCGGTAATCCGCTGGCGGCGGCGGTTGCAACGACTGCGATCGACGTCCTGGTCGAAGAGCGTCTTGCCGAGCGGGCAAGCCGCGCGGGAGCACGCCTGATCGCGCAGTTGAAAGCGGTTCCTTCGGCGCGCGTGCGCGAGGTTCGAGGACGCGGTCTTCTCATCGGCATCGAGCTGGACGTGCCGGCCCGTAGGCTCTCGGAGGCCCTCCTCTCGCGCGGCGTTGTCGCGAAGGACACGCACGAAAACGTCTTGCGCATCGCACCGCCACTCGTGATCGACGACGAGACGGTTGACATGCTCGTCAGCCGTTTCACGGAGAGCCTGCGGGCCGTCGAACAGACGAGTTGACACCCCCTTTCCCCGCCTGCTATGCTCTCGGAGCCGAAGCAGTGCCCCCAGCGTGGGGTACTCACCGGATGCCCGCGGGCGATCCGGTCGCACACGAGAGGGACCGCCGGCCGGTTCCGAGCGAGTGGGGTTGCTTCGGCGACGCCATTTTTTGTTTTTTAAGGAGGACGACGTCACGATCGTAATCGAGGGAGAAACGCCATAGCTCGACCGCTGCGCATCAACGATCAAATACGAATCCGCTCGGTTCGCGTCATCGACGAAAACGGCGCACAACTCGGCATCATGCCGATCGAAGACGCTCAGTCGCGAGCACGCATCGCCGGATTGGACCTGATCGAAATCTCGCCGAACGCTCAACCGCCGGTATGCAAGATCGGCGACTACGGACGGCTCAAGTACGAACAGTCGAAGAAAGACAAAGACGCGCGCAAGAAGCAGCGCCATTTCGAGCTCAAAGAAGTGAAGCTGCGTCCCAAGATCGAGACGCACGACTACGAGACGAAGGCCCGCATGGCGGAGCGTCTCTTGCAAGACGGAAGCAAGATCAAGGTGACGATCATGTTCCGCGGACGAGAGATCACGTACGCAATCTTCGGCAGGCGTCTCCTGGATCGCATGGCGGAAGACATGGCGCCTCTCGCGACGGTCGAACGCGAGCCCCGTCTCGAAGGTAAGAACATGTTCATGATCCTCGCGCCTCGCACGGTGCCCGCGGGCCCGCCGAAGTATTCAAGAAAGGAGCAGACCAGTGCCTAAGATTAGAACGCATCGCGGTACGGCCAAGCGCGTCAAGGTGACGGCGAGCGGCCGCGTGCTGCACCGTCACCAGTTCGACGGCTGCGGTCATATTCTCAGCAAGAAATCGCAGAAGCGGAAGCGTCACTTTCGCAAGGATCAGCCGACGGCGCCCGGCGACATGCGCCGTATGCGCGCGATGATCCCGTATCTGGTCTAGGAGGAGTCGACATGGCACGTATCAAGCGCGGCGTCGGCGGCACGAAACATCGCCGCCGCGTCATGAAGCTCGTCAAGGGATTCCGCGCTGCACGGCGGCGCAACTACCGCGTCGCGAACGAGGCGCTATTAAAATCCCTGGCATACGCCTTTCGCGACCGGCGCGTGCGCAAGCGTGATTTTCGCTCGCTCTGGATCAGCAGGATCAACGCCGCGGCGCGGCGCGAGGGTCTCTCGTACTCACTGCTCATGCACGGCTTGAAGAAATCGGGTGTGACGCTGAACCGGAAGGCGCTCGCCGACCTTGCGGTGACGGATGCCAAGGCGTTCGGAAGTCTCCTCGATCTCGCAAAGCAGGCGGTAGGGAAGTAACGTGATCGCGGCGCTGCTGTTCGCGGCGTTGGGATTCACTTCGGCGACGGCGCATCGCATCGATGCGATCGTCGCTTCAGAGTTCTCCAGTCACAGAACGCCTGGAATCGCCGTCGGCGTCGTCGAGGACGGCCGCATCGTTTACGCGCGTGGATTCGGCGTCGCGAATCTTTCGCACCGCGTTCCCGCCTCGCCGGGCACGCAGTTTGGCATCGGTCAGATCAGCGAACAGTTCACTGCGGCTGCGATGCTCATCCTCGAGCAGCAGGGAAGGGTGAAGCTCGACGATCCCGTCACGAAGTATCTGCCGGAGTTAACGGTCGCGTCGCACGTCACCGTGCGGGAGTTGCTCGACCAAACGTCGGGATTGCCGATCGTTACTGCATCGGACCATCTCTTCGCGAAAGCCAACGCGGCGCAACCGGTTGCGGCGCCTGGCACTGCGTTCGAGGATAATCCGCTGAACTATCTCGCGGCAGCGCAGATCGTCGAGCGTCTTTCAGGCGAGCCGCTCTCTGATTTCGTGGAGCAGCACATCTTCGTTCCTCTCGTCATGGACGCGTCGCTCTACGCGGGCGACACCGGACTCTCCCCGGAGAGCGCCGTCGGTTACACGGTGGAGGGCAGCCGTTTCGAACGCGCGATACCGTGGAGCGTCACCCGTCTCGACGGTGACGCCGGCGTCATCAGCGACGTCTACGACCTCGCAAAATGGGATATCGAGTTTCCGATTCTCCTACGCGTCGACGCCGTTCGCACGATGTTCTCGCCGGGTGTCCCGGATGCGTTCGAGGCGCACGGCATGGGTTGGACGCTCGACCAGCGCAGCGGACGGCGCTTCTATTGGCAAAACGGTGAGGTCCCTGGATTTCACGCGATGAACGCGGTGCTTCCCGACGATCACGTGGCCGTCATCGTGCTCGCGAACGTCGACTCACTTCACGGCCCCGCCGCCGTACCCGAAAGCATCGCGGGCCGTATTCTCGACGTCGTCGAGCCGCCCAGCGCGCGGCGCGTCGATAACAGCATCGTGACGCGCGCACGTCAGTGGGTCGGGTTTCTCGCGACGGATCGTCTCGATCGCACGCAGCTGACGCCGCAGTTCAGCAGGTATCTTAGCGATTCGATGGTCAGGCAGATGCAGATTGCGCCGCTCGGGCCTCTCGTCTCGCTCGTGCCGATTTCAAGCGCAACGGAACGACACGGTGATACGGACTACGAATTCTTAGCACTCTTTGCGCACGGCGAGCGTCACTTCCAATTCGTGCTCACACCCGACGGCAAGATAGATTTTCTCTCGCTGATGCCGTAGAGCGATAGAGACAGACGTTAGATGTCGTGCTCGGCGATGCGCCGTCCGGTGGCCTCGGTAACTTTTCCGAGCATAGCGACGGCTTCCGCGGGTGACGCGTTACTGAACATATAACGAAGACGCTCGTCGACGTCCTCGACGATGAGCACCGCGCGGCGGCCCGTTCGCACTGCGTCGACGAGCGACGCAAGATATGCCTCGTCCTCTGCGGCGAGAATCGAGCGGTCGCCCTTCGCGACCGCGGGTCGCGAGCCGTTCAGTATACGCTTCAGAACGGCGTCGAGGTCACCCGGGATTTCCACGATGTTGTCCTCCGGTTGCACCATACCGGTGCGGTCAACCCTTTCTATCGACCGTTCCGGAGCCAAGTTCACCCCTCCGCAATGCCGTCCACTGCAAAGCTAGCAAAGTCTTTACATCCACGATCTCGCCCGCTTCCATCATCTCGAGCGCGCGTTCGAGCGAGACGAGGGCGACCTCGACGCGCTCGTCCTCGTCGAGCGACTGCTTACCCTCGGTAAGACGCTGCGCGAGAAAGAGATGCACGAACTCGCTGCAAAAGCCGGGTGTCACGTAGCCACCTGCGATCCGACGAATGCGAGAGGCGCGGTATCCCGTCTCCTCGGCGAGCTCTCGCAGTGCGCCTTCCCGAGGATCCTCGCCGGGTTCAGCGGTTCCCGCCGGAATCTCCCAGAGCATCACTCTTGTCGGATGACGATACTGCCGGACGAGCACGATCTCGTTGCGATCGGTCAACGCGACGATGGCGAACGAACCGGCATGTTCGACGACGTCACACCTATGCGCGGATCCGTCGGCGTAGCGCAGTTCGTCGACGCGCACGTGAAAGACACGCCCTGCGAAGACTTCTTTGGAAGAAAGTGTCTGCGGAGTCTCGTCGGTCATGGTATCCTCATGCGGTGCGGAGGAACTCAATCCTCGGAGAGCTTGGGTGGCTCGTCTACTTTCTCGTCCTGCTCGTCATCGCCGTGTACGCGATGAACATCTTCGTGAACGCGGCCTTTCCACGCCACTTCAACGACAAGGTTGCCGACGCAATCGCGGCGATCATCGCAGCCGTCGTCTTCGTCGTGACGCGTGCCGCTCGAGCGCGAAGGCCGTAAGATGGCAACTCGCCTCGGCGACCACGCGGCCAGCCTGCGCGAGGTTCGCTTGCTTCTCGAGCCCCGCGAGGCGCGAAAGGCCGGACGATTTCTCTTCGAAGGCGAGACGCTCGTCCTCGAAGCGCAGCAAAGCGGCCTCGTACCCGACGAGATATTCACAACCGAGGCTGCGTACGGCCGCTGCCCAACCCTGCGCGAGTTGGAGTCGGCTGGAAGTGCTCTCTGGATCGTTGGAGACCGCGTCGCAAAGCGTCTATCCGGGGTCGAAACGCCAAGCGGCATCGTCGCCATCGGAAGGCGCAGGCTCGACGACCTGGAGACGCTCCTCGAGCGACGCGGACCAGTCTTGGTCCTCGCCGGCCTGTCAGATCCCGGAAACGCGGGAACGCTGCTGCGGTCGGCGGAGGCTTTCGGTGCCGCGGGCGTCGTCTTTGGCCCCGACGGCGTCGACCCGTACCATCCGAAGGTCGTCAGGGCGGCTATGGGGGCCATCTTCCGCGTTCCCCTCGCGGAGGCTACGCCGCAGACGCTCGCCGAAGCAGTGCGCGGCGGTCAGCGCACGATCGCGGGGCTCAGTAGTAGCGGCACTCTCGACGTGTCGGCACTTCCAGCCGATGCCGTCCTCGTCGTTGGCCAGGAACGGCGTGGTCTCGGGCCGTGGAGGACCATTTGCGACCGCGAGTTCAGGATTTCTATGCGCCCTCCGGCCGAGAGCCTCAACGCCGGTGTCGCCGGGTCCATCGCCCTCCACGAAGCAAGCCGCCGCAGCCTCGGATAGGGCGTATTGTCACGGCATTGTCAAGACTACCGGGCCGAAAAGCCGCGTGGTATACTCACCCCATTCCGGGCACCACGCTGGGGTCCGGCGGTGCAGAGAAGGAGACCAGACGCCCCATGGCAACCTGCGATTTCTTCTGGAAACTCTTCGCTCAAACAGGGTCGATCAACGCCTACTTGGCATATCGGCGGTCACATAGCGCGCCGAGTCCGAGCTGAAGACACGAAGAGTCTCGCAAATCTTCGATAAAGAGCCCGGCACGCTAGCCGGGCCTTTTTTTACCCTCACGCTGCACTGCCAGGATCGAACATGAAAGCCCTCGCCGCCTCTGGAACTTCGCCCGAGTGAACGACCTCCCAGCCTCTCTCGAAACGGTGCGCGCTCGCTTTGCGGAGGCTGCAGCCGCAGCCAGCAACGAGGAAACTCTCGAGGAGCTCCGAGTCGCCTATCTCGGGCGCAGCGGAGAGGTCACGGCCATTCGGCGGGGCATCGGACGACTGCCTCCGCCGCAACGTCCCGGAGCCGGAAAGGCGATTAACGATGCCGTCGCGGCGATGGAGGACGTTCTCGCGCAGAACCGCGATCGTCTCGCCGCGCGCAGCGCGCAGGAGGCGCTCGCGCAACGCATCGACGTGACCTTCCCCGCGACGCGGCCAGCGCTCGGATCGCTGCACCCGGTCCGGCGCATCATCGACGATGCGTGCGCGTACTTCGAGCGCCATGGATTTGCGATCGTACTCGGCCCGGAGCTCGAGCCCGATTACTATAACTTCGACGCGCTCAACATTCCCGCCGAACATCCCGCACGCGAAGGCTTCGACTCGTTTTGGATCCGCGACGACCTTTTGCTGCGGCCGCACACCTCGCCGATGCAGATTCGAACGATGCAACGGCACCATCCGCCAGTTGCGATCGTTGCGCCCGGAAAATGTTATCGCCGCGACGCGGTCGACGCACGCCATCTCTTTCAGTTTCATCAAATCGAAGGGCTTCTCGTCGCCGAAGGCGTGCACTTCGGTCACCTGAAGGGCATGCTCGACGGACTTTGCCGCGCGCTCTTCGGTGAGTCGCAGCGCGTTCGCTTTCGCCCATCGTTCTTTCCGTTCACCGAGCCGAGCGCCGAAGTCGACACGACGTGTCCGAAATGCCGAGGAGAGGCGCCTGCGTGCAGCATGTGCGGCGGATCCGGATGGATCGAGCTGGGCGGCGCAGGCATGGTGCATCCCAACGTTCTGCGCGAAGTCGGATACGATCCCAACGCGGTCTCAGGGTGGGCTTTCGGATTCGGCGCCGAGCGGCTCGCGCTCACGCGCTACGAAGTCGACGACATCCGCCGTTTCGTCGACGGCGACGTCGACTTTCTCGAACAGTTGGGCGCACTAGCGTAGATGCGCATTCCGCTCTCCTGGCTGCGCGAATACGTGGATCTTCCCGCCCGCGCGCACGACGTTGCCGAGCGTCTCGCGATGCTCGGCTTTCCCGTTGAAGAGATCGTCGCGCGACCTGAAATCACGGACGTCGTCGTCGGGCGTCTCGACGCCGTAGAGCGACATCCAAATGCCGATCGGCTTTTCGTCTGCACGGTTGACGTTGGGAAGGAAGCGCCGGTGACGATCGTGACCGCGGCCACCAACGTCGCTGCTGGGCAGACGGTACCGGTCGCGCTCGTCGGCGCGCGCCTTCCGCAGATGACCATCGATCGCCGCTCCATGCGAGGAGTTGCATCGGAGGGAATGCTCTGCTCTCCCGACGAGCTTGCGTTGCCACCGGAATGGTTCGAAGCCGACGGCATCATGCAGCTCGACGCCACGCTGCCGCTCGGAGGAGACGTCATCGCGTTACTCCGACTGCGTGACGCGGTGCTCGACGTCGAGATCACGAGCAATCGCGTCGACGCCATGTGCGCAATCGGTCTCGCTCGCGAGCTTGCAGCGTCGTATCGCACAGCGCTGCGGCTGCCCGAGTTCGTCAATCCAGGTTCGGATGCCGCACCCTCTGCGGCGAGCGTCGACCTCGAGTCCAACGACTGCTCGCATTTCGTGCTGCAGCAGTTTGACGGCGTGCGTGTCGGAGCGTCGCCCGTAGGGGTTCGCGTCCGACTTGCGCTGTGCGGCGTCCGTCCGATCAGCAACATCGTTGACGTCTCGAACTACGTGATGCTCGAGACTGGACAGCCGCTACATTTCTATGACGCGCGACGCGTCACGGGCGAACGTCTCGTCGTGCGCGACGGCCGCGCGGGCGAACGGCTCGTCACGCTCGATGGCGTCGAACGAACGCTCTCACCTGCCGCGCTGGTGATTGCAGACGAACGTACGGCGCTCGGGCTCGCAGGCGTTATGGGCGGCGCAGGTAGCGAAGTCGAGAACGGCACGACGTCGGTGCTCCTCGAAGCGGCAACCTTCAACGGCGCGCGCGTCCGGCGAACGGCACAAGCATTCTCGCTGCGCACCGAGGCATCGTCGCGTCACGAACGCTCGATTCCGCCGGCGCTCGCCGAGCTTGCGGCAGCGCGTGCAGCTTCGCTCGTGACTGAGCTTGGCGCTCGCGCGTACGCGCCGGTCATCGTTGGCTCTTTGCCGCCACGCCGCTCGATCGCGCTGACGCCGCATGAGGTGACGCGCCTGCTCGGCATGCAGCTAACTGCAGAGCGCATCGCGGAGCGTCTCTCTTCGCTGGGATGCGGCGTCTCTGAAAACGGAGAAAGGCTCGTCGTCTCGCCCCCGGCCTGGCGCGACGATCTTACCGTCAGTGCCGACCTCGTCGAAGAGGTCGCGCGCATGGAAGGCTATGACGCCGTCGAGAGCGCCGTACCGGCGATCGCGCCACGTGAGATCTCGAGTCGCGAATACGACCTCGAGCGCCGTGCGGCGCAGACGATGGCCGCTATCGGGTATCGCG
The DNA here is from genome assembly GCA_030038335.1 of Vulcanimicrobiota bacterium. Classification (GTDB taxonomy): domain Bacteria; phylum Vulcanimicrobiota; class Vulcanimicrobiia; order Vulcanimicrobiales; family Vulcanimicrobiaceae; genus Tyrphobacter. The sequence continues at coordinate 465 of JASHPC010000049.1, read as the reverse complement.
AGACGATTACGCACTCATTGCAATCGTCGCACACGACGGAGAGCGTCGCGGTGAAGAATCCTCTTTCGGAGGAGCAGCGCTTCTTACGCACCGCGATCGAGCCCGCGCTTCTCACTGCGGTCGCGCGGGCGACGGAACCGACACGTCTCTTCGAGATCGGTCACGTGTTCTTCGCGTCCAACGACGCGATCGTCGAGCTGCCGCTCCTCGCGTTTGCCATGTCGAGCGCGCAGGCCGAGGACCCGCCGTGGCGCGACGCGGAGTTTCTCCGCGTCAAAGGCGACATGGAGGCGTTCTTGCGCGAGGTTTCCGGACGCTCCGTCGTCACGGAAGCCGTAGAGCGAGCGGGCCTTCATCCGGGAAAGTGCGCGAGGCTTCTCGTCGACGGGGCGGAGGTGGGGATCTTCGGGCGCGTCGATCCTCGCGACGAACGAACTCACGACACGACATATGCGTTATACTGCG
>JASHPC010000048.1 GCA_030038335.1 Vulcanimicrobiota bacterium | reverse complement strand
GACGAACCTAGTTCCGTTCGTTCTCGTTGCCAAGGACCTTCACGCAAAGTTCGCGCCGGGAGAAGGAAAACTCGGCGACGTAGCGCCAACGCTGCTCGCACTCGAAGCCTTGCCCATTCCGCCTGCGATGACCGGAACCAACCTGTTGTCACCCCGAACGTAGCGTGCGAAGCACGCGTCGTCGAGGGGCCGATTGTCAGATTTCCGGCAGCGTCTTTTCGACGAGTTGCGCAAGACGGGGCGCGCTTTCGTTCGCGACCGCGGTTACCTCCTCATGTGTCGTCTCGGCACCGGCCGCATTCGTAATGAGGCTAAACGCTAAGACTTCCATGTCGAGTGCGCGCGCCATGATGGTTTCGAGCACCGTCGACATACCCACCGCGTCCGCGCCGATTCCTCGTAGATAAGCAGCTTCCGCGGACGTTTCGTAACTGGGTCCGAGGAGGCCCGCGTAGACGCCTTCGCGCATGCGATGTGCATCCGTCGCATGTCGTCGCGCTGCGTTGCGCAGACGCGGCGAATAGGCATCGAGCATGTCGACAAATGGATTGTCGACGATGCCGGCGAGCAGAGGATTCGTTCCGGTGAGATTGAGGTGATCGCAAAGCAGCATGAGATCCCCGGCTTTGAACTCAAGGTTGAGCGCTCCGGCCGCGTTCGTAAGGACGAGAGCGCGCGCGCCTGCCGCTCGTGCGACGCGCACGGCGGTTGTCACTTGCCCGGCGCTAAAGCCTTGATAGAGATGCGAGCGCCCAGAGAATGCGAGAACGCGCCGTTCCCCCCACGTTCCCACGAGTGCCTCTCCCCGGTGACCAGGAAGCGGCGAGAACGGCAACGAGCGAAGGCGTTCATAAGGAATCGCCACGCGCTCGAATGAGCTGCCGACTGCCGCGGCGAGGCCACTCCCGAGCACGATTGCAACGTCGATGTCACCCCCTGCGATGTTTCGAATCAGCGCTGCGTCTTTGTCGATCTGCATGATGTCTACGCTTCAGGAAATGTCGGCAGTCTCGTGTGCCGGCAGCGTAGTTGATTGCTCGCGCGCATGTGGCGCAGTTGAATAACGGCAGCGACTGCAGTCGCGCCGATAACGAGGAAGGTCCCGATTTGTGCGACGGCTTCAACGGCTTCGAGCATCGCAACTCCTCCATGGCGTGACGTTGGCATTCGATGCAATATCAGCGGCTCCCCTAAGCATCACTCGAGCGCACCGGCGTCGAATGCTCGCCGCATGATACGGCGTACGCTCGTTGTCTTCGGCATTGCCTCCGTTCTCATCGCTCTTTCGGTGCCGCGCGCTTGGGGAGACTCGCTTTTCGCCGGCCTCGATTACCGCAACATCGGTCCGACGACGGGCCGAATCGATGCGGTCTCTGGTGTTCCGGGAGACCCGGAAACGTACTTTGCCGGCGGTCTCGGCGGACTATGGCGCTCCAAAGATGCGGGCGTGAACTGGAGTCCCGTCTTCGACGCGGAGCCGGTGACGTCGATCGGCGCGATTGCCGTCGCGACGTCAGACCATCGCATCGTCTACGTCGGAACCGGCGAGCCGAACATTCGCAACGACATCGCGTTCGGCGACGGCGTCTGGCGTTCGAGTAACGGCGGTGACTCCTGGACGCACGTCGGACTCGATGCGACGGCGCAGATTGCGCAGATCGCAGTCGACCCTCACGACGCGAACCTGCTGTACGTCGCCGCGGTCGGAGATCCGTTCGCTCCTGGTCCGTCGCGAGGCGTGTACAAATCGACGGACGGCGGAAAGCACTGGAGCCGCGTGCTCTATCTCGATCCGCAGACCGGCGCTTCCAGCATCGCCATCGCTCCGGGAAACTCTCGCGTGCTCTTCGCGGGAATGTGGACGGTCCAGCGCCGCCCGTGGATGCTCACGAGCGGCGGCCCCAACGATGGCCTCTATCGCTCGGCTGACGGAGGAGCGCACTGGACTCGCGTAACGGGCAATGGCTTTCCGGCAGGCCTCACGGGGCGCATCTACGTTGCCTTTGCACCAAGCGCGCCGCGTATCGTGTACGCGATGATCGAGTCGAAGCTCGGGGTGCTTTGGAGAAGCGCGGACGGTGGCGTGCATTGGCGCAGAATGAGCGGCCGGCACGTGCTCGACCAGCGTCCGTATTATTTCACGCAGTTCACCATCGACCCGAAGAGCCCGAACCATCTCTTCTTCATGTCGATCTATCCGTCGGAGTCTCACAATGGCGGCAAGACGACCGTGACGATGGATACGAATGCGTATGACCATCATCAGATGTGGATCGACCCCATCGCCGGGCGGCGCGCGATCATCGGCGCGGACGCGGGCGTGCGAGTTTCGCTCGACGGCGGTCACTCGTGGCGCGATCCGCAGCTGATCGTATCGCAGCCGTATCACATTTCCGCCGACGACGAGACGCCGTACATCGTCTGCGGCGAGTTTCAGGATCCTGGCGCGGCCTGCGGTCCGAGCATGAGCTTCAGTGGCGCGATTACGCCGGATCAGTGGTTTTCGCCTGACAGCGGCGAGAGTGGCTGGATCTTCTTCTCGCCGGCAGATCACAACGTCATCTACGGAACGGGTTACGAGGAAGCGGTGATCCGCTTCGACCGTTCGTCGATGCAGGCGCGCGACATTAGTCCGTGGCCCGAAACCTACGATGGCGCCGGCGCGGATGCGTACCGCTACCGCGCTGCATGGGTCGCACCGGTCGCGGTCTCTCCACTTGAACCCGACGCGCTCTACTACGGAACGCAGTATCTCATGAAGACGGTCGATGGCGGACAGACGTGGACAGCGATCAGTCCGGATTTGACACGCAACGACAAGTCAAAGCAACTGCCTTCCGGGCGCCCCATAACCGTCGACAACGCCGGCACGGAAGTCTACGACACGATCGCGAGCATCGCAGAGTCGCCGTTGACGAAGGGGGAGATTTGGGTCGGAACGGACGACGGCCTCGTTTGGGTTACGCGCGACGGAGGAGCGCATTGGAGTAACGTCAGCGCTGGCGTTCCCGGACTTCCGAAGTGGGCACGCATCGACAACGTCGAACCGTCGCACTTCAACGACGGAACGGCGTACATTGTCGCCGAGAACCACAAGCTCGGCGACCGAACGCCGTATCTCTACATGACGACCGACTTCGGCGCGCATTGGCAGCCGATCGACGGAAACTTGCCGCGCAACAGCTATGCGCGCATGATTCGCGAGGATCCAACGCGTGCGGGCATGCTCTACGTAGGCACTGAGACGGGCATCTGGCTCTCGTATGACAACGGCCGCGTCTGGCAGTCGATTCTCAACAATCTTCCGCACGCGCCGGTATACGACATGGTCATCCAACCGGCGTTCGACGATCTCGTCGTCGCCGAACACGGGCGCGGCGTGTGGATTCTCGACGATCTCACGGCTCTGCAGCATTGGACGGCGAGCGTTGGGTCGTCGCCGTTCTATCTCTTTCCGGTGCGGCAGGCGTATCGGTGGAACTCAGGATTGGGAACGTGGGCTTCGGGCGAAGGTGCAGGCCAGAATCCTCTTGCACCGGCGGACATCACGTTTTATCTTCACAACGCGCCGTCGAAAACGACGCGTGTCGCCGTGCAAATCTATGACGGCACGACGCTCGTGCGGACGCTGCCCATCGACCGAGCGAAGGCGGGGCTCAATCGCGTGTGGTGGGACCTGTCCTATGGAGGGCCGCAGTTCATTCCCAACTATCATGCGCTGCAGTCCGGCGCAAACTGGCCACAAGTGCTTCCAGGAACGTACACCGTTCGGCTAACCGTTGGGAACGCACGAGAAGAGCGCGAGATTCGCGTGCTGCCGGACCCGAAGGCGCCGGGGACGCTAGCAGACATGCGCGCGTCCTTTACGCTCGCGATGCAGATGCGCGATGCGTTTCTCGGTACGGGGCGTGAGATCGTCGCGCTACGTTCACTCGCCGATACAGCATCCGCGAGGATGCGTGACGCGCGCGGCCACGCTCGCGCTCTCGCCGCCCTCGCAGATTTACGAGACGCAGCGCAGGCGTGCCTCGACTCGCTCTATCTCCCGAACGCGCAAAGCTGGGAGGATCAACTCCGCACGCCGGATCGTCTCTACGAGCGTATCGCAAACTTCGCCGGTAGCCTCGTCGGCAACGACTACGCGCCGACAGACGGCCAGGTGCAGCTCGCCGCGAGCATTGAGAACGATTACCGAGCGGCAGTTGCGAAAGACGACGCGATCTTCGGAGCGAAGCTTTCGTCGGTCAACGCAACTCTTGCACGAGACGGTATCGCGCTAATTCCTGCAGCTAGGAGATAAGAGCGCGAAGCCTTGGTCCGTCCAGGTGAAGCGACAACCGATTGAGGACGTCACGTCCGAGTATCGTCTCTGCGCCAATCTCTGCAACTGAAAGCTCGAAACGAAATCTCTTCGCTTCGACGATAGCGAGCCACATTGGAACCGTCTCGGGTCCTCCGGTTATGCCAGCTACTTCGACATAGCCAAGAAGCGGCAAGAACAGTTCCGCTGCAAGCCCGGAGCCGAGCACCGTACGGTCCGCTCCAGAGTCAATCAATGCCGTCGTCGCCGCCTTCATTGCGGGCCTTTGAGGCGCAGAGATGAGAACATCCAGGACCGGAGCAGGAGGATCGTACTTCGTACTGTATGGCGCGTTCATCGCACGATCCGTGGCGAGCGTACGCGAATAACGTCTGGTCTCGGCTTCCCAATGAGCGGAATGAAGATCGAGCGAGAACCGTACCTCTCGCGAAGGCGCCCTAACAGTTTCCACACATCGGCGTCGCTATCGACGATACGTTTGCCGACGACGGCGACGCTCGTGCCAGGTGGATACGCCGTCTCCACGTCTGCACGATGGCGTTCATACCACTCAACGTCACGCTGAAGTTCGGCACTAACACCGGAAGCGCGGGGCTGTCGAAGCTGGTTCGTGGCTGCTTCGGTCATGAACTCACTCACCGTAATTCCTCGCTCGGCAGCCGCCTTTTTCACTTCTCGCGCCAAACGTCGAGGAAACTTCCGTAGCCCAAACTGGATATTTGTGCCGTCGTTCATCGAGATATATGCATGTTAACATGTTAACATCACGCACGTCAACGATATGGCCAAATGCTACTCGACACGGTAGCTGCCGCTTGGGTCCACTCGCACGCATCGTCCCGCTACGACGAGCGCGCGAGCGCGATGATCCCAGAAGCGTACGATGCTCATCGCAATTGGGCGCATCGACGCAAGTAGTGCTTTTGCACGATGTGACATCGAAACGGCGTCGCGGATCCACTTCGGATGTCCGTGCGGCAGCAGCTCCGCGTCATCATCGAGCGCCCGCAGCCGCGATGAAAGCTCGCTTTCGCGCGCCGCCTGTATGCCGGCGCTCGAGCGCTCGAGGAGCGGCTCGTCAGCCTCGATGCGCCGCAACGTTCATTCGTTTTCGAAGGCGCGCGATCGCGGCAAGGTGCAGTTGCGACGCTCGTTGCGAAGAGACGTTGAACGTTTCTCCGATGCGGCGTAACGACGCCCTCCCGTAATAGTAGGCGAGCACGAGACGCCGCTCGCGTTCCGGGAGGGAGTCGAGCAGTGCACGCAGGCGTCGGCGCTCGTCGTCGTCAACGGCGATAACGGCAGGGTCGCCAGAGAGGCTACTGCCAAGACGCTCGCCGACTGGAAGCGGCGCATCGAGTGAAAGCGGCATCGCGCGATATGCGATCGTTGCTGCGCGCTGGGAGTCTGGAAAGCGTTGGGTCATCTCCCGCTGCGTCGGCATGCGCCCACAAAGCGTTGCCAGGCGATAGCGTTCGCGATCCGTGTTGCGCAGCGTCTGACGCACGCGTTCCGAGACGGGATCCATACGGCGCAACCCGTTGAGCATCGTGCCGAGCACGAGCCGTGCCGCGTAGGCGCGCAACGTCGTTCCATGTGACGAATCGTACGCGTCGACGGCGCGAACGAGCCCGATGCTTCCGTCGCCGACGAGGTCGCCGAGATCCGAGCCGCGTACCATGCGGTGAACGCGCAGCGCGATGCGCCGGACGAGGGGAAGCAACGCGCGGATCTGCGCCTCGCGCTCGTCATCGACCATCGCGCCGCTCCAGAATCTTCGCAATCTCGGCGCCGAAACCACTCGTGTCGTTACGCGCGATGCTTTCCGAAAGGCATGACGCACCGTACGATCCGAGCATATCGGCCGACTGCGCGAGCGGCTCGAGCACCGTTTGCAAGAGCACCGCCTCGAAGAGCGCACCCGCGCGCTTCGCCGTGACGCTATCCACGCTGCAGGTTGTTCGCGATCCGCAGCATTTCGTCAGCGGCCTGGACGCCCTTCGCATTCGACTCGTAGGCTCTCTGTGCGGCCAGCATCGCCATCATCGACTCGACGATCGAAACGTTTGACTCTTCGAGCATGCCGAAGCGGACTTTGGGCCCTTTTTCGCCGGGACGTGCGAATCGTGGTGGACCGGACGCAGCCGTTGCTTCGAACATTGCGCTTCCGAGATTTCGCATGCGTTCGGGAGCGGCGAACTCCGCGAGCACCACGCGTCCGATGGTGCGCTGACCCGCGCGCGTCGTGACGCTGACGCGTCCATCTTCTGCCACGCTCGCTGAGATCGCGTCGCTGGGAATGCGTATGCCGTCGAGACGGTAGCCTTGCGCCGTCTCGAGCGTTCCGTCGGAAGCGCGGGAGAACTCACCGGCTCGCGTGTACGCACGATTTCCCCGCTCGTCGACGAGCGAGAAGAATCCCGGACCGTCGATTGCGACGTCGAATGCCCCGTCCGCCTTCGTGAGGCGACCTTGCGCGAAGACGACGTGCTCGCCGAGCGAAGCGGTGCCGAGGCCCGTTTCGCCGGGCGCCGCGAGCTCCGCGAACGTCGCTACCGATCCTTTGAATCCGATGACGTCCGCGTTCGCAAGGTTGTCGGCGATGACGTCGAGGTTGAGCTGTTGAGCGGCCATTCCTGTTGCCGCGGCGTAGAGCGCGCGGTCCACTACGACACCTTGGCGACGTCGCTCGCCGCTTTCTGACGCGTGCCGTCGATTGCCGCAACGGCTTTCTCCGCGCTCTCGAAGCTTCGCTGGGCAGAGAGGATCGCAATCATCTGACCGACGGCATCGACGTTTGCGGATTCGAGATACCCTTCGCGGACGCTGCTTCCATGCGCGAGCCGCGTTCCCACGAGCACGCGTCCCGCGTCGTCGCGCAGTTTCCCGTCGGAACTGCGCGTAAAGACGCCGAGCCGCGTTTCAATCGTGCGTCCGCGCGAGTCGCGCATGAGAAAGGTCCCTTCGCCGACGATCCCTCGGTCGTCAGCCCGGCCCGTGCGGCGCAAAGCGCCGTGTTCCGCAATGGGAACGCGCGCGATTCCGACGCCGCCAGCCGTGAGAAATCCACGCGCAAGACTGCCGCGAAACCCGTCGCTCGACACGTTCGCGAGATTGTTTGCCGCTATTTCGAGTCGCGTCCGCGCGGCGACCATTGCGCTCGCCGCCCAACCGATGCCGTCCATGCACCGAGACTACTGCGCGGGTGTTACCGCCGTGTTAATGCCCGGTGTGCACTCCTGGACTCTAAAACAGCTCGACGCGCTCCGAGTCGGGCTCGCCGTTCGTCGATTCGCCGGCCTTCTTGCGCCCGCGCAACGGCTCCGACGGCGCTGCTGCGCCCTTGTCGAGGAGCGAAAGATGCGTCATGAGCAGACCGCGAAGCTCGCTGCGCGTCTTCTCCGCCTCTTCGACGGCGCGCTGGTGGTCGCGTCGCACCTCCGCGATCGCGTCGTTGTAGTTGGCGATCTCGCGTTCTGCCGCAAGGCGCGCCTGCTCGCGGATCAGATCCGACTCCTTGTGCGCCGACGCCTTCACCTCGTCAGCCGTGCGCTGCGCGAGAACGAGCGTGTTGTGCAGAGACTCTTCCATCGCCTTGAAGTGGCTCACGCGCTCCTTCAGATCGGCGATTTCGGCTTCGAGCGCGGCACGGTACGTGGCCGCGTCTTCCATCGCCTCGATGACCTCGTCCAAGAACTGATCGACCTCGGTGCGATCGTAGCCCTGAAGAGCGCGCTTGAACGTCTTGTGCTGAATGTCGATCGGCGTGATCTTCTGCTGCATTATTCGCTCCTTACCGCTACTTCGTGACGAACTCGAGACTGCCAGACATCATCGCGTCTCGCATGCCTTCTGCGTTGACCGTGACGCCTGCAGGCACCACGAGATAGATCGCCTCGGCGAGTTTTTGAATCTTGCCGTCGATCGTGTACGCAACGCCGGACGTGAAATCGACGACCCGCTGCAAGAGCGCGCGATCCGCTGTCTGCAAATTGACGATGACGACCTGCTTCGCGCGCAGCGCGTCCGCGATCTGCGTCACGTCGGGAAAGGCGCGCGGTGAAAATAACGCGACCTCGACGCCCTGGCGACGGCCGCCCTTCGTCAACGGAATGACGCGCGACGTTCCGGACGGTTCGTCGTCGTAGAACTCGTCATTGTCGTCGTCGCGCAATGAGAAGAACGAACTGAGTTTCTCGAGCATTCCTCTATCCTCGCTCACCGAATAACGCGGTTCCTAGTCGTACCATCGTCGAACCGGCTCGCACCGCCTCCCGCCAGTCTCCCGACATCCCGATGGAGAGCGTACTTCCACCAACGCGCGCAAACGTCTTTGCAGCGAGAGAAAAAGCGCCGGCAATCGCGCGGCGGTCCGGCGTCAGCGGGCCGATCGCCATGACGCCCTCCACGTGCAACGACGGCCGCTCTCGCAGCGCGTCAGCGAGACGCGGTGCCTCATCGGGCGAGCAACCGAAGCGCTCGGACGGCGAAATATTCACTTGCACGAGGACGGGAAGCACGCGCCCCACACGCTCTGCCGCTCCCGCGAGCGCGAGACCGGCCTCGAGGCGATCCAGGCTCTGCACGACGTCGAAGAGCGCGATGATGGCGGCGGCCTTATTGCGCTGGACGTGGCCGATGAAGTGGCGCCGCACGGGCGGAAGCGACGGAAACGTCGCCTTTGCCTCTTGCACGTAGTTTTCGCCAACGTCCGCGAGACCGGCGGCGATGGCTTCGCGAACCCGCTCCGCCGGCTGGCCCTTCGCGACGCCGACCAGCGTGACGCTTCCGGCGCCAGCTCCGTTGGCGGCAGCCTCGGCGTCGATCTCCGCGAGCAGCGAGGCGTAGCGCGCGCCAACGCTCACGCCGTCCGCAGAGCGCTCCTCTGGATGCCTCCCCGCGTCGCGCAGTACCACACACCGACAGCGCCGATGACGATCATCGGGACGGAGAGTAACTGGCCTCCGTGCAGCCCCAGAAACGGAACGCCGCCGGCACGCCATATTTCGGCAACGGTTCTCGTGATACCGTAGCAAATGAACCAGGTCCACGCGACGACGCCGTTACGCGGTCGCATGCGATAGACGAGCAGCAACACGGGGAGCGTCGCAAGGTCGAGAGCTGCTTCGTAAAGCTGAGCGGGATGGTGATAGAGGCCAGCAGTCGCAGGATCGTCCAGCGATGCGCTCGCACCGGGAATCATGCACCACGGACGATCTGGCCGGCACACAACGCCCCACAGCTCGTCGTTGATGAAGTTCACGATGCGCGTCAACGTGATGCCGATCGGAGCCATCATCACGATTTCGTCGCCGAGGGCCGTAACCGTAAGTCCCGTATGCTTGCGGACGAAGAGAAAGATCGCAACGATCACGCCGATGAGGCCGCCATGGAACGCCATGCCGCCGTTCCACACGGCGATGAAATCGATCGGATGCGCGAAGTACCACGAAGCGGTATGGCCGCCTTCGGTCACGGGCGTGAGCATGTCTGCGATGACGAAGAGTGCCCGGCCGCCGATGAGGACGCCGATGACCGCGTAAAAGATGAAGTCCTGTACGTGTTCGCGCGTGAGGCCCAACCGCGCAAGCGCAGCGGGGCGAATGAGCCAAAGGTAGACGCAGAGGAACCCGATGAGGTAGGAAATGCCGTACCAGTGGATTCCGAATCGCCCGACGTGGATCGCGATCGGGTCCACGTTCGGGTACGCGAACCAGTGGTGCATCCGGCCGGTTTGCGTGAAAAGGCGCGGAGCGACCTGCAAGCTAAAGAGTCGCTGCCGATGTCTACGTCAACCCCCGGCTTCGCCGGCATCGCCTTCCTTGCCGGCCTCGTGTCGTTTGTCTCGCCCTGCGTGCTGCCGCTCGTTCCGGCCTATCTCTCTCTCCTCACAGGGGAAAGCCTGGAAGAGTTGCGCGAGCACCGGCGTGTCGCCGCGCGCGCCATTCCACACGCGGGAGCGTTCATTGCCGGCTTCATGCTCGTCTTCATCGTTTTGGGCCTCACCGCAAGCGCGGTCGGCGCGCTGCTCGGAGATAACCGGCGCGTCATCGCGGAAATCGGTGGCGTCGTCGTCGTGCTGCTCGGCTTGCAGATGATGGGCATGCTGCGCCCGATTCCCATTTTGATGCGAGACACGCGCGTACACGTCGCTGGAGAGCGACGCCGCACGCTATGGACGTCGTTCATCGTCGGAGTCGCGTTCGCAGCTGGCTGGACGCCGTGCATCGGACCCGCGCTCGCCGCGATCCTCGCACTCGCCTCGCAACAGAACGGCAGTGGCGCCGCCGCGCTGCTACTCCTCTGTTACTCGCTCGGACTCGCGATACCGTTTGCGCTCGTCGCCGTCGCCGTCGACGCAATCCTCCCATGGCTTGCGAAGATACGGCGCGTGCTCGGTGCAATCGAGTTCCTGTCCGGCGCGTTTCTCGTCGCCGTCGGTCTCGTGCTCGTCAACGATGCGTTCCTCAACGTCGCAGGATGGTTCTATCGTTTTGTCCCACAACCGAGCATCTAACTCGCGCAGCGTCCTCGTCATCGGACTCGTGGCCATTGCCGCGCTCATTGCGGACCAGCTGAGCAAGCGCTACGTCTTAGCGCACGTTTTCTTCAACGGCGCGTGCGTTCCGTGGTGCGGACACCGCGAGCTCGTTCCAGGGTGGGTGCGCATCGCGCCCGAGCCGAACTTTCACGGAGCCTTTGGATTGCTCGGCAGCAATCCGTTCTTGCTCGTCGTCATGGCGCTCATCGTGCTCGTCATCTTCTGGTTGAGCTTTCGCGAGGCGGCGCAGCGATCGTCGCTCGTATGCGTCGCCTTCGGCTTGATTCTCGGCGGCGCGGTTGCGAATATCATCGATCGCGTGCATTACGGCTACGTCATCGACTTCATCGACTTCTATCGCTTCCCCGATATCTGGCGATACACGTTCAACGTCGCCGACTCGTGCATCACGATCGGGGTCGTGCTGCTGCTTCTTTCCGGTGTCACCGCACGCCGTCACGGCTGAGGAAGCGGGAGCGCGCGCCGACGTGCTCTGCGCGCGCCTCTCCGGTGCGTCTCGGTCGCAGGTTGCGCGCGCCGCGCGCGACGGTCTCTTGCGCGTCAACGGCGAGGTCGCGAAACCGAGTCGCGTGCTCGATACCGGCGACGTTCTTTCATATGAAATTCCCGAACCACAACAGCTCGTCGCGGTGCCGCAGCAGATCGCGCTCGACGTGCTCTACGAAGACGACGACGTGCTCGTCGTGAACAAGCCGGCGGGAATGGTCGCGCATCCGGCGCACGGCGCGACGAGCGGAACGCTCGTGAACGCGCTGCTCTCGCGCGTTGCGCAGTTGCCCGGCGATCCGCTGCGCGCCGGCCTCGTCCACCGTCTCGACCGCGACACGTCAGGGCTCCTCGTGGTCGCGAAGAACGAAGACGCGTTGCGCGCGCTGGGCCGGGCGATGATGAAACGCCGAATCTCGCGTGTCTATCTCGGGCTCGTGCACGGCGCTCCCGAGCACGCGCGAGGCCGCATCGAAGGCGCGATCGGTCGCGACCCGCGCAATCGCTTCAAGTACGCCGTCGTCGGCGACGGTAAGCCGGCTATCACGAACTACGAGACCCGCGCGGCGTGGAAGCGCCATGCCGAGCTCGTCTTCTCGCTAGAGACGGGGCGCACGCATCAGATTCGCGTTCACGCGGCAGCGATGAATCATCCGATCGTGAACGATCCGCTCTACGGCCACGAGGAGCCCCGCTTCGAGCTTCGTGGGCAGGCGCTGCACGCGTGGCGGCTTGCGTTTCCGCATCCGCGAACGCGCGAGCCCATGAGCTTCGAAACGGCGCCGCCGGAAGAGTATTCGCGCGCGCGCGCCATCCTGGAAGAGGAGTGATGCGCTTCGAGGTTCTGTCGCGCGAAGGCCGCGCCCGTCGCGGGCGCCTTCACCTCACGCATGGCACCGTCGAGACGCCGACCTTCATGCCCGTCGGAACGGCCGCGACCGTGAAGGGATTGACGCCGCAAGAGCTGCGCGAGGCAAACACGCAGATACTCCTCGCGAACACGTACCATCTTTGGCTTCGACCCGGACGCGACGTCATCGCGCAAGCCGGAGGACTGCATGCGTTCATGGCGTGGGATGGTCCGATTCTCACGGACTCTGGAGGATTCCAAGTCTTCAGCCTACGCGAGCGTAGGCGTCTCGACGACGACGGTGTCACGTTCGCGTCGCACATCGACGGCGGCGAGCATCGCTTCACGCCGGAGAGCGTGATCGCATTCGAAGAGTCGCTCGGCGTCGACATCGCGATGGTGCTCGACGTCTGCGTGCGTCTTCCGGCCGATGCGGACGAGCTCGCGCGCGCCGTCACGTTGACAACGGCGTGGGCGCGGCGTGCCGCAGCCGCGCGCTCGCGAGAGGAGACCGCGGTCTTCGGCATCGTGCAAGGCGGCGTCGATCGCAGCCTGCGCGAGCGAAGCGCCGGCGACCTGGTCCGCATTGGATTCGACGGGTACGCGATCGGCGGCTTATCGGTGGGCGAGACGCGCGAGGAGATGTCGGAAGTGACCCGTTTCTGTGCCGAGCTCCTTCCAGACGAGAGACCGCGCTATCTCATGGGGGTCGGCACGGTCCTCGACGCGCTGCACGCCGTCGAAGCGGGCATCGACATGTTTGACTGCGTCTATCCGACGCGGTGCGGGCGAAACGGCCGCGCGATGACGCGCTCGGGTGAGTTCCACATCAAGAACGCTGCGTACCGGCGCGATTTCGAACCGGTCGATCCTTCGTGCACGTGCTTTGTCTGCCGTACCTTCACGCGTGCCTATCTCGCGCATCTTTTCCATGCGGGCGAGATGCTCGGACCGCGCCTCCTCTCGTACCACAACGTCTTCCTAATGAACGCTCTGTTAGAGGATGCTCGGAGGGCAATCGACCGAGGGGGTTGGACGGCCTTCGCATCGGGAATAAGGGACGCATGAAACGCTTGTTCCTTACGCTTGCTCTTATTGCCGGGATCGCCGGCTTCGCACAATCCCCCGCTTCAGCGCAGATCTACGTCCGGATCGGACCGCCAGCGCCTCGATACGAGCGCGTTCCTCCACCGCGCCGCGGTTACGCGTGGCGCGCTGGATACTGGAACTGGCAAGGCGGCCGATGGGCTTGGATCGGTGGAACGTGGGTCGCCGCTCGCCCAGGGTGCATTTGGATAAACGCACATTGGGGCCGCGGATACTTCCACCCAGGTCACTGGCGCTGCTAGGCACGCACGACACCCGAGCACTCTTCACAAATGTGAGGGTGCTCGGGGTCTGCACCTAGGCGCCGGTACTTCCAGCATCGCGCGCATTTTTCGCCGTCCGCGGCGCCGATCGTTACGGTCGGCAAACTCTCGCCGTCGGTAACGCGGGTTTCCAGTTGCGAAACGACGAGCGCCTCGCGGACGTCTTCGTCCGTGAAGTTCTCAAGCAGCGCTCGCTGTTCTCGCGACAGCTCCACGACCGCCTTCGCTTCGAAATCGCGATACTCGGCGTTTGCCGCAACCGCACTCCGCAGCCTTCGTAGCAACTCCCACGCGTCGGCGACGCGCGGATCGCTCTGCGGCGCGCGCACGAGTGAGAGATCGAACACCGACGCATTGCCGTCACGCAGATGCTCCGGGAGCGCTTGCCACGCCTCTTCCGCCGTGAACGACAGAACGGGCGCGACGGAGACAAGCAGTCCACGAAGGGCCGCGAGCAAGACTGACTGTGCCGCACGCCGCCGCGGGTCGTCTTTTGCGCGCGAGTAGAGCGGATCTTTTAACGCGTCGAAATAGAGCGCAGAGAACTCGCTCTCGAACCTCACCATCGCGAGATAGGCGGCGTGAACGTCGAACGCTGCGTATGCGTCGCGTATCTCCGAAAAGCACTGCGCGGCGTACGCTGAAGCGAGCGCGTCGAGCGGCTTGAAACGTTCGCGTTCCACTGACGCGGCATCAGCGGGAAGGTCGCCGAGGTTTCCAAGCATGAAGCGAATGCGATTGCGTAGGTTGCGGTAGACGCGGCTCACTTGCTCGACGATGTTCGGACCGAAGCGCACGTCGTCTACGAACTCGACGGAGGCTGCCCACAGGCGCAACACGTCGGCGCCGTATCGCTCCATCGCATCGATCGCGTCGATTCCCGTGCCGCGCGACTTCGACATCGGCAGTCCTTGCTCGTCGTTCACCCATCCGTTCTTGACGACGTGGCGATAGGGTGCGGCACCGCAAATGGCCGCTGCCGTCACGAGCGAGCTGCGGAACCATCCGCGATACTGATCGGGTCCTTCGAGAACGGCGTCGGACGGCCACGTCAAGCCGTCGCGTCCTAACACCGCGAGGTGCGTAACGCCTGACTCGAACCAGATGTCGACGATGTTTCGCTCCTGCGTAAAGCGCGTTGCGCCACACGACGGACACGCGAACTCGTCGGGAAGATACGTTTCGACTGGATCTCGCCACCATGCGTCGGCACCGACTTGGGCGAAGCGTTGCGCGGCGTTGCGCGCGACGCGCGCATCCAGGACGGAGCGTTCGCAAGCGACGCAGACGACAGCCGGAATCGGCGTCCCCCACGTGCGTTGCCGAGAGATGCACCACTCGGGATGGTTCTCGATCATTTGGCGCTGACGTTCGCGCCCCCACTCCGGCGTGTACGCGACCGCTTCCATCGCTTCGAGCGCGTGCTTGCGCAAGTGGTTGCGCTCCATCGAGATGAACCACTGCGACGTCGCCCGGAAGATCACCGGGTTATGACAGCGCCAGCAATGCGGATACGAATGCTCGATCGCCTCCTCGCGCCACAGCAGCCCGCGCTCGCGAAGGTCGTCGACGATCTTCGCATTCGCGTCGAAGACGCGCACGCCAGCGTACGGTCCCGCCTCGACGGTGAAGCGGCCGGCGGCATCGACAGGGCTGAGTATCGGCAAGCCATAGCGTGTGCCGGTCTCGAAGTCGTCGGCGCCGTGTCCCGGTGCGGTGTGGACTGCACCGGTTCCGGTTTCGAGATCGACGTACTCCGCGAGAACGATCTGCGAGTCACGGTCGAAGAGAGGGTGGCGCGCTCGCAAACCTTCCAACTCCTTGCCCTTCGCGCTTGCAATCCGAGCGGCACCGTCGAAACGCTCGCCGAGCACCTGCGGCGCGAGCGCTTCGGCGAGCAACACCGTTTCATCGCCGAGGTCGTAGAGCGCATACGTGGCGTCGGGACGCAGCGCGATTCCGCTGTTTCCGGGAAGCGTCCACGGCGTCGTCGTCCAGATGAGAACGCTCGCGCGCTTTGCGGCACGCGAGGCGTGCATGCGAGTCCAGAGCGCTTCACGCTGTGCGTCGCTGAATGGAAAGCGTACGTAAATAGCCGGCGACGTCTTCGTCTCGTACTCGATCTCCGCTTCGGCAAGAGCAGTTTCGTCGTGAATGCACCAGAGCGTCGCGCGCAAGCCTTTATAGATTTGATCTTTTTCCGCCAGATCGGCGAGCGCGCCGACGATCGTGGCCTCGAAGGACGGGTCGATCGTGCGGTACGGATGCTCGAACTCGCCAAAGACGCCCATGCGCATGCGCACGCCGCGCTGCCGCTCGAACCAAAACATCGCGCGCTCTTTGCACTTCGCGCGCAGCTCGAGCGGATCGATGGCGTGGAAATCCTTGATTCCCAAATGTTTGAGCGTTTCGAGCTCGATCGGCAAACCGTGCATGTCCCAGCCCGGCACGAACTCGGCCCAGAGACCATCGAGCAGCTTGATCTTTACGAACGTGTCCTTGAGCACCATATTGAGGAACGTGCCCATGTGCAGCTCGCCGTTTGCGTACGGCGGTCCGTCGTGAAGAATCCACGCTCCCGCGTCGCGATTGCGCTTCAAGCGACGTTCGTACGTGCGTTGCTCCTGCCACCACGCAACGCGCGAGGGTTCGCGCTTCGCGAGATTCGCCTGCATCGGAAACGTCGTTTGCGGAAGGTTGAGCGTCGCCCGGTAATCGGTCACGCCTGCTCCAGAAGCTCGGCAAGTACGTCAAAGTTGCGCTCGGCGAGGCGCTTCACGCCAGCGATGCGGTCGAGCAAGTGCGAGCGCAAGCGCGCTTCGCCCGCGACGGCCTCGTCGACGAGCTGGTTGCGGCTCTGCTCCGGCACGCTCGCCTGCATAACGCGCAGCGGCGCGAGCGGATAAGCGAGATCTTCGAGCAGCGCGTCGACTTTGGGATCGTACGGCACCGCAAGAAACGGCACGCCCGCGCTCGCCGCGAGAATCAACGCGTGTAGACGCATGCCGACGACGAGCCGCGCGCCCGCGATGATCTGCGCAGCGCGCGCGAGATCGGGCTCGGGGAGCAGCACCGGCGCGGTCGTGCACGCGCGAATGACGTTCGTCGACGCGGCTGCGTCGTCGGCGCCGCCGAGCGGGAGAAACGCTACGCGCAAACCGTGCCGCGCGCCGAGGCGATCGGCAACGCTCGCGAGCGCGCCGGTATTTGCAGAGAACTGCTTGCACTCACGAACGCTGACGATCGCATAGGGTTCGGCGTCGGGTTTGAGACCGTCGCGCTCAAGGTCCGCTCCGCCCATGGGACGTTCGTACAAGAAGACCGGGTCCGCCGTGCGTTCCACTGGCACCTCGGGCAGGATCGACGAGAGCAACGCCCGCGAGCGCTCGTCGCGCACGGTTGCGCGATCGACAGCGCGGCAGAAGCGCCGTACGATCATCGTACCGACCCGATCGAGCGGTCCGATCGACTGCGCAAAGATCATCGTCTTGCGTTTCGTGCGTCCCGCCTCGCGGATAATGCCGGCATAGTACATCAAACTTCTCAATGACGTGGCGCTCTGCAAGAGCCCCCCTCCGCCCGAGACCACCGCGTCCGCGCGCGTAATCGCGCGGCGGACGGCGCGCATCTCCCATCGCTGCGTCGCCTCGACGCCGTAGCGCTCCGCCGTCTCGTCAGGTTTCGCAGAGAGCACGTCAACCTGCGCCTGCGATAACCGGCGGCGGATACCTGCGACGATCGCTTCGAGTAATGCCTCGTCGCCGAGATTGCCGAACCCGTAGTAACCCGAGAGCAACACGCGCATCAATGAGCGGCGAGAACGAAACGGCGGTAGATCCACACGAGAATCGCTCCGATTGCAACTCCGATCCACAGACCATTGAAGATGCGCACGATCGAGATCAAGAGCGGCGTGTGCAGATGCGAGAACGTGTCGATGATGTCGCCGATGCCGACGCCTGCGCCGAGCGCCAGCAGCCAGCCGAGAAGGCGGCGATGCGCCGGAGCAAACGCGGCAATCAACATCATTGACGGATATCCGACGAGAAACTCCTTGAACCGCGGACGAACCGAGAGCACCGCTTCGAGCGCATGACGTACGACGAGCTCGGCATGAGACGGCGCGATGTCACTATCGTTGCCGCTGCGCATGACGAGGAGAGCTCCGAGCCCGAGC
>JASHPC010000005.1 GCA_030038335.1 Vulcanimicrobiota bacterium | reverse complement strand
TATCGATTAACGTGGAGCTTGCCGCACCCGACCAGTTCATTCCAGTACGAGAAGGCTGGCAGGAACGAAGTCCTTACATAACGCAGGTTGGGCACCTTGTCGTGCGCCACTTCGAGCTCTGCGCACAAGCGCTTGCAAAGATTGAGCGCGGGCACGAACAAGATCGGCTCGATGTCGCCGCTATGCTTCGCTTGCATCTCGTGACGCCGTCGGATATCGAAGCATACTACAATGCCATCGAGTCGACCCTGTACCGGTATCCGGCCATCGATCCGCAAGCGTTTCACGATGCCGTCATGAGTACGGTTCACGGTTCAAAATAGTATCGTTGGTGCAGCCGGCAAGCGGGGTTGAAGAGCGCACCGCACTCGGGGCACGCATCCTCACTCTCGAGATATCGCGTAATCGTCAACTCAGAGGAGCACGCGCCACAGAGCACGGCACGCTGATGCCACTCCTCAGAGGGCCACACTTGCGGTGGATGATCGGCTAACTCGTCGTGGCACGCTTTACAGGCGAAGTACTCGCCACAGCATCGCATTTTGATCGCGACGACGTCCAGAACGGAATGGTAGTGCGCGCATCGGCTCTCCGCGTCGAGCCCTACGCCGCGCACTTCCGGCTTCATAACGGGTTCGGTATTCTCAGAAGCGAACTGCGCACCTATGACGTTGCATTCCGTTGCGCTCGCTGCCGTCGTTGCGGCGAGTTCGGCAACGGCGATACCCATTGGTCCGCCGGGCGTCGCGTTCTACAATCCACCCGCGAAGCTCCCGACTGGCCTTGACGGCGCGGTAATTTGGGCCCGGGAGTTCACCGGAGGCGCGGCGCTTCCGTCTGCGGCGGTGAACTATCTCGTGCTCTACGAAACCGTCGGGCCGCGTGGAACGTTCGTCGCCGTTTCGGGCATGGTCGCGATTCCGAAAGGCGCGCCACCTTCCGGAGGGTGGCCCATTATCAGTTGGGCGCACGGAACGTCTGGAAACGCTCCGCAGTGTGCGCCTTCGCGTTTCAGCACGCTCGACATGGAGCAGCGCGCGATGGACGCATTCGTGCGGCGCGGCTACGCCGTCGCTCAGACCGATTACGAAGGAAACGGCACGCCGGGCATCCATCCGTATTTCGTTGCAACCGCATCCGCGCGCGACGTCACCGACATCGTTCGCGCGGCTCGCGAGCTCGATCCGCAAATCGGCCGGAGATGGATCGCCATGGGCCATTCCGAGGGCGGAACCGCCGCACTTTCGACGGCGCTTCTCGGTCCGCAGTGGGCGCCGGATCTCCACCTGATCGGAGCTGTCGCGTATGCGCCTGCGTCGCACCTCGAAGATATGCTGCAGGGATTGCTGCTCTCGCCCGACCCGAGCACGGCAATGCCGTTTCTCGGTCTCATGATCGAAGGGTTTGCGCAGGCGGATCCACGCATCGATCCGGCGCAGATTCTCGAGCCCGACGCGTTGCGCGCTCTTCCGGAGTTGCAGCAGCGCTGCATCGACGATCTCGCGTCGGACTCCGATTGGAGCCGCATGAGTCCGAGCGCGATGTTCCGGCAGTCGTCGCTTGACCTGAACGTGCTCTACGACGATCTTGCGGAGAATAGCCCCGAGAGCTTTGCAATTCGCATTCCGACGCTCTTGGTGCAAGGCGTCTCGGATCCGCTCGTGTCGTCGGAGTCGACAATCGATCTCTGCGAGCACCTTCGGCAGCAAGGCACGCCGGTTACGTTCAAAGCTTTCACGAGTGCGACGCACGCAACCGTGCTGCCGGACGCCGACGCGGCAGTCGCCGCCTGGACCGCGGCGCGCTTTGCGGGCGTGCCACCGCCACCATCTTCGTGCTAAAGCGGTTGCAGCGCGCCGTCAGCGGCGCTTGGAGCCCGCTGCTTCTTCTCGTGTGCACGAGCGCCGTCGTCTCGATCGCGTCGTGCGTCATTCCTTCGGACATGGAACGCTACTGGCTCGCATACGCAGGCGACTGGACGCTGGCGCATCACCACATTCTTGAATCGCTGCAAGGTTCGTGGTATCCGAGTCGCCCTTGGGTCGACCAAGAGTGGCTCGTCGCCGTCCTAACCGCATGGACGCGCGCGCACCACGTATACATTCTTCTGGAGCTGCTCTTTGCCGCATCGCTCGTCTTCGGCGTCGCTTTCGTCGCGTACGAGACGATCCGCACGCGAACGCATGCGCTCGTCGGCGTCGCGCAAGTTGCCGTCGCTTCGCTGGGTGCTGTCTATTTTGCGCAAGACCGTGCGCAAACGCTCGTGTGGCTTCTCCTTCCCGCGCTCATCGCTCTCTGGCGCCGTGCTCCCTGGTGCGCCGTTCCGTTGCTCGCGCTCTGGGCGAACGTGCACGGCTCCTTCCCAATCGGCGTGCTGTGGATGCTCCTCCATGTCGACCGGCGCAGAGCAGCGCCGTTCGTCGTCGCAACGCTCGCGACGCTCGTGAATCCGATCGGCTGGCACCTCTGGACGTTCACCGTGGAGCTCGCGCGCAACGCGCGCCTCGCCGGTTACGTGAGCGAGTGGACGCCGACTCTCAAGAGCTACACGGGGATCGTCGTCGCGCTGCTCGCACTCGCGCCGCTGTGGCTGCGCATTCCCAGCGGTCTTCACCTTCGCCGGCCCGTGCGCTGGGGAAACCTCATCTTCGTTGCCGCGATCGCGATCGGCACGACCGTTGCGACGCGCTACGCAATGCTACTCTTTCTCACGACGGCAACCGCGCTCGGCGAGTCCTTCCGCACGACCGCGAAACCTATGACGCTCGTCACGCGCGTGGCCGCAGTCTTCTTCTCGCTCATGGTCGCCGGTCTCGCCGCGAAAACGTTCTCGCAGGCGTCGATCGTCGCGGATCCGTGGTTCGGCAATCTCGAGAGCGGCGTCGACTTCGCACAGTGCGCGCCGGCGGTGCTCGGCCGGCGCGTTTTCACCGATACGCTCGAAACTGGTAGTCTCGTCGAGCTTGCGGGCGGATACGCCAACGTCGACGGAAGAATCGACGCGTTTCCAATCTCTGCGATACGTGACTCGTCGCTCGTTTTTCGCCATCCCGGGGAAGGCGACGCCGTCGTGCGGCGCAGCGGCGCGACGGTGCTCGCGATCAAAGGGAAGTATCGTCCGACGCCGCGCACGTGGACGCGCCTGCGACAGTGCGGCGACGTTGCATTGTACGCCCTACTGCGCTGAGAGTTGCGGAACGGCGTCGCCGTCGAGAAAGACGCCCGTTTGATCCGGTGAGAACTGCACGCCGCTGAAGAAAGTTCCGAACTCCGCATACCGCGCGCTCGCTTCGTCGAAACGCATCTCGTAGATGAGCTTCTTGAAGACGACCGGATCGTCGGCATAGAGGTCGACGCCCCACTCGTAGTCGTCGAAACCGATCGAACCCGAGATGACTTGCGTGACGCGGCCGTGATACGAGCGTCCCACCTTGCCGTGCTCGTTCATGAGCCGCATCCGATCAGCATAGGGCAGCATGTACCAGTTGTCACCGCCCTCACGTCGCTTGCTCATAGGATAAAAGCACATGTAACGGCGCTCCGGGACGCGCGCCCACAGACGCGGAGCGACGTGCGGGTTCTCCTCTTGCGCGTGAAGCAGCTCCTCGAACCCGTTGATCCAATCGGGCGTGTATCTCGTCAGGCCGCGTTTCTCGAGCTCGGCGTGAATCTTCGCGGTCGCATCATAGAGCCCAATCTCCAAGATCGACGTGTACGACCCCGTTACGCTGAAAAGCGAACGCAGCTCGAGCTTGTCGACGAGCGCCTGCGCGTAGACGAGCTCGTCGTAGTGGCGCGCGTAGTGCACGAGCATGAGATCGCCCCGATGCCCCACGAGATTACAGAGCGCAAGATCGCCGTCACTACGATGCTTGAGATGATCGAAGAGCGCTTGTGCTCGTTCCGCGTACTTGGCGCGGCGCTTTGCCGGCAGCTCGCCCCATCCGAGCCGGTCGAACGAGAACATCCGATGGAGCATCCACCAGCCTTCAAGAGATTCCGGAACGTTCGGATCGCGCATGCTTACACTCCGCGCGCGAGCGCGCGCTGGCGGCGCATCTCCGCCTCGACTTCGGACTCGAGCGCCTCCGGGCGCTCACGGTACTTCGCCCATAGCTGTGGCATGTGCGCGATCGCGTCGAGCACTCGAGCGTAGACCGCGTTGACGGGAGTCGCGAGACGTTGCTCCATGCCTGCCGCGGCGACGGCGCCGTTGAGCACGGAGACCTCCGTCTCCGGTTTTCCGCTCCGGAGATCGAGCAACAGCGACGGCGGTTTCGTGCCACGCCCTCCGGCGATGCGCGACGCGAGAATTCCGCACGCGACCGGCGTGGGCATCGTCGCGACGCCGAGCAGCGCGCGCACAGGATAGCGCGGAAGGTCGATCGGGCGCACGTTCATGGCGCGCATCACCGCGCGCACCTCCCGCAACATGCGGATCTCGAGCGTAAAGACCTTGTCGAAGTGCACGAGACGATTCGGAAGCACGTTGAGAATAGCGCAACTCGCATTTGCAACGACGTTGAGGGCAAGCTTGCTCCACTTGAGAGCGTGCCAATCCTCGACGACTTTGACGCTCAAGCCAGTGCTTGCGAATGTCGCGACGAGCCAGTTGAACGCGGTGGCTCCCGTCGGTGCAACCGCGAGAACGCCGTCCTTCGTCGCGATCGCGTTTCCATCGCGGTCGCGCGCGACGGGAACCGTGAGCGACGCCGCAACGACGCTGTCTGCACCGAAGGCAGCAATGAGTTGTTCTTCGTTTCCGACGCCGTTCTGCGGGCAGAGGAAGACGCACTTCTCGGGAAACTTTATCGCTGCGCGCAGCGTCGCGATGGCAGAAGCCGTGTCGTACGCTTTGACCGCGACGATCGCGACATCCGCGTCGTACGGCGTTACTTCTTCGAGCAGGCGAGGCGCATACGCGACGTTGACGCCAATCGAGCGAAGCAGATCGCCGAGATACGTTCCTACCGCCCCTTTTCCGACGACGTAGACGTTCACGGAACGGTCACGCGGCCAGTCGAACCGAACCCGCCCGCACCTCGCGACGTCACGTCGAGAGCATCCGTCTCTTCAAAAAGCGCGCGTGTCACGGGCGCGACGACGAGCTGCGCGATGCGATCTCCGCGGTAAATCGTCACCGGAGCGCGCCCGAGATTCACGAGCAGGACGCAGACTGGACCGCGATAATCTGCGTCGATAGTTCCCGGCGAGTTCAAACACGTGACACCGTCGCGCGCCGCGAGACCGCTGCGCGGACGAACCTGCGCTTCGTAGCCGGGCGGCAGCGCCATCGCAAAACCAGTTGGCACGACGACGCGCTCGCCGGGCTGTACGACGAGCGGTACGTCAACCGCAGCGCAGAGATCCGCACCCGCTGCATGCTCGCTCATATACGCCGGCAACGGAAGACCTTCGCCTTCGGGAAGACGCACGATCGAGACACGCGCGTTGCTGCTCATCGCGACTCACTTTGAGAGCAGCGCTGCCAACTCTTCTCGAAAACTTTCGATGTCGCGAAACGAACGATAGACGCTCGCAAAGCGGATGTACGCCACCGGATCGAGCGACTTGAGCGCTTCCATCAACTTCTCGCCGATGAGCGACGCCGGCACCTCGCTCTCCCCGCGCGCGAAGAGAGAACGCTCCAGCTCCGCGGCAACCGCTTCCATGCGGTTCTCGGAAATGGGGCGTTTCTCACAGGCTTTGCGAAGGCCGGAGAGCACCTTGTCGCGATTGTACTGCTCGCGGCGGCCGTCTTTCTTGACGACGAAGAGGCGCGGTGACTCTTGCCGCTCGTACGTCGTAAATCGGTGCTTACAGCGAGGGTCGAGACATTCGCGCCGCCGGCGCACGACGGATTCATCGTCGCGTGAGTCGACGACGCGCGTCTCGCTTTTTCGGCAGGTCGGACAGGTCAGAGCAGTTCCTTTCGAAGCCCCCACATATAGTGGTCGACCCATCCATTATACACTACGCCT
>JASHPC010000047.1 GCA_030038335.1 Vulcanimicrobiota bacterium | reverse complement strand
CATCAATACGGTTTTGAGATCGTCAGCGTGCAGACGCCGGAGTTCGGTTTCTCCGGCGATGCCGCGAACGTTGCGGCGGCCGCGCGCCGGCTGGGCATCACGTGGCCGATCGCTATCGACGCGAACAACGCGATTTGGAATCGCTACGGCAACGACGAGTGGCCGCACGAGTTTCTCTTCGCCCCGAACGAGCAACTCGTCGAAAGTCTTGCCGGTGAGGGCGGCTATCCAGATACGGAGCGCCGCATACAACTCGTGTTGAAGGTGACGCAGCCAAGCCTCGACCTTCCTGAACCGATGGCGCTGCTTCCCCAAGACAGTTACGATAAACCCGGCGCGGTCTGCTATCCAATGACGCCGGAGCTTCTCGTCGGACGGCGTCCCATCGCCGATGCTCCCGTCCTGTCGGATCGCAGCCAGGCCACGTATTACGCGGATCCGGGTGGAGACCATCGCGACGGCGCGATTTACCTACAGGGCGAGTGGCACATGACGAATGAAGCCGCCGTCTCGGATTCCGGCCGCGCATATTTCTCCATGAAGTACCACGCGATTCAAGTCACGGCGGTGATGAAGCCTGAAAGCGGACCAGTCATCGTCGACGTGACGCTCGACGGGAAACCGATACCGAGATCTTTTGCGGGCAGAGACGTGCAATATGACGCGTCAGGGCAATCGTTCGTCGACGTCGATGCGGCGCGCGCCTATGACATCATCGGAACGAACGCGACGTGGGCACCGGAACGCGAGCTGCGCTTTTCGCCGCAAGCGCGAGGGCTCGGTATCTACGATATCGCCTTTGAATCCTGCGAAGTCCCACACTAGCGGAGCGTTACGGGAACCGACTGCGAGACGGTGTCGCCGCGGCTGTTGTGCGCGGAGACGACGAGCGTGTACGTATGATTGCGTAAGAAGAACGGCAACCTCGGAACGACGACGCTCAACGTGAAGTGTCCGGGAGCAACCTTCTGCATCGCTTCTGAATAACCGGCGACGCTCACTTCAACGCTCGCTACGTTCGACGATGCGATGACTTCGCCTGTGACGGTCTCTCCGGAGTGCACAACGTTCGTAGGCAGCATGACGCTGACGATCTGCGGCATTGCGTCCGGTGGCAGCTCAGGAACTTGCGGCGTCGTCGGCGTTGTCGTTACCGTGGGCACCGGTGACGGCGTGGGCGATGGCGTCGGCGGTGTCCACGGGCGAAGCAACTGCGTGGGTATCGCCGTCGGCGCGGGCGTGACTGGCGCGGGCGTTGGTGGTGCTTGACTCGGCGGCGGCGACGGCGGCGCTTGGTCTGGCGCGGCCTGCAGACGCATCACCCCGAATGCGACGCACGCGAGGATCGGGAGTACGAGCAGGCGCGCGGGCAGACGCCACATGACGTCTTCGCTTCGGTCAGGCCGCTAGCGTTTCCGCTCTTCCTGGCGGGGCGCAACGCACGTCCCTATTGCCGTACAGACGAGCAGCGGCTCCGTTAGCGCTGCCGCCGCGCTCGCTCCGCGCTGCGGCTCCGCCGCGATTACCTTATAGGCGGAAAACTCCATACGGCGAGAGCGATTACCACGCGCAACGATCGTGCCCGATGCTTCTACGTAGTCTCCTGCGTACACCGGCGCGTGAAACTCGACGCGCTCGTAACCGGCAAAGAGTCCTTCGTCACCGTCGCCGCGTATCATGAGCTCAGTCGCGACGTCGCCGAAGAGCGCAAGCATTCTTGCGCCGTCGACGAGATTGCCCCCGTAGTGCGCATCCGTTGCGCTCATTCGCACGCGAATTATCGCGCGGCTACCGTCTTCGCTTCTTGCCATAACTCCTCGAGTTGACTCAAGTCGAGATCCGTCAATGCTTTCTGCTGCTCCGCTGCGCGGCGCTCCATGTACGCGAATCGTCGCAAGAACTTCTCATTCGCCTCGCGCATCGCGCCTTCAGCGTCGACGTGAATCACGCGTGCGAGATTGACAAGGGTGAAGAAGACGTCGCCCAGCTCTTCGCGCACGTGTTCGTCGTTCGGCGCTTTCTCACGCGCCTGCGCGAGCTCCCGCACTTCCTCGACGAGTTTGTCGAGAACGCCGTCGACGCCCGGCCAGTCGAATCCGACGCGCGCTGCCTTCTCTTGCATTCGCTGTCCGCGCTGCAAAGCGCCGAGACGGCGTGGAATCCCTTCCAGCCGGCTCCTGCGCCGTCGTCCCGTCGCCTCTTCCGCCTTGAGCCGCTCCCAGCTGCGCCACTGCGCGTCGACGTCCTCGATGACCGCGTCGGCAAAGACGTGCGGATGGCGTCGTACCATCTTGTTTGCAAGAGAGTCGATCACGTCGGCGATCGTGAACGCGCCAGTCTCCGTTGCGAGCTGCGAGTGAAAGACGATCTGTAAGAGCAAGTCACCGAGCTCTTCGCAGAGGTGCTCCATGCCGTGCTCCGGCGCGGCCTGCTCGATCGCTTCGACGACTTCGTACGTCTCCTCGATGAGATATGGAATGAGGCTCCGATGCGTCTGTTCGCGATCCCACGGACAGCCGAGACGCAATCGCGCCATGATCTCGATCAAATCCTCCCAAGAGTAGCGCGCCGATTGCGGCGGCAACGGCACGAGCGGCATCGCTACCGACTCCGAGAGCGTCGCGCGAGGCATACCCGGAACGATCTCCGTTCGGATACGGCGCGCGTCGAGCGCGCGAAGAAGCGGAGGCAAGCCGGGAAAGTCTGAGAGCGGATTGCCGAGCACGGCGATTGCGAGGTCGCGTGCGTCGCTTTCACGCGAAGCGTCGATCGACGCGCAGAGCGTCGAGACCGCGTCGGTGCTTCCGCGAACGACGAGCGCGTCGTCGGCCGGCGCGAGATCGCTTGCGATCTCTACGCCGGCGTCGCGAAGATAGTCGACGAGTTCGCGGGGGGCAAGCAACGCGATCGCGCGACCGGCCGCGCGCAGCGCGTCGAGGCTTCCGAGCGTGAGCAATCGTGGATCACCGGGTCCAAGTCCGACAATCTTGACGAGCATCTCACGCTCGATACCCTACTTACGTTGTCGCCGGAGCCGGTGCTGCGCTCGCGGGCGCGGGCGGTGCCACTTCCGGCGGCGGCGTCGGGAACAAGCCTTCGAAGCGCGGATCGTTCACGACGATCGTCGCCTTTTGCTGCAGTCCCATGAGGAACGGCTGGACGAGCGGCGCTTCTTTCTGCTGCGCGAGCATGAGTCTAATGCGATCGCGCGCGGAAGCGAGGGTTGCCTTCTGCGCCGGTTGCCGCGACGTGACGAGAATGATGTGATAGCCGAATGGCGTGTGCACCGGTGGGCTGACCTGTCCGATCGGCAGCGAGAACGCTGCGTCGTCGAACGCCTTCACCATCTGTCCGCGGCGGAAACAGCCGAGGTCGCCGCCCTTCGTCTTCGTGCCGGGATCGATCGAGTATTGTGCAGCAAGGGCCGCGAAATCGCCGGTGCCGTTTTGCTTGAGCGCCGCCTCGACCTTGTTCGCAGTCGGAAGATCGGAGACGAGAATGTGCTTCGCGCAGACCTCGGCAGCGGTGTCGAACGCTGCGTGATTGCGCTGGAAGAACTGCGCGATCTCCGCGTCGCTCACCGTGATCTGGCTTTGCAGCGCCTTATCGAGGATGAGCTGTATGCGCAGCGCGTCGTGAACGTCTTGCTCCGTAAGCCCGCGCGCTTGAAGAAGTTGATCCCAGGCGGCGCCGGGGTAGTTCGCCTTCAGTTGATTCTCGCGTGCGGCGATGTCCGCGTCGGAGACCGTGATGTGATTCTGCGCCGCGTATTGCGTGATGAGCGCTTCCTGCACCATCTGCTGCAGAAGATTGCGCGCGACCGGACTATCTTCGAGCTTCGTGTCGAACTGCGCGCGGTCGATGGCTTGTCCGTTCACGGTAACGACGGAACCGCCACCTGCACACGCTGCCAGCGAGACGCCGAGCAACAGGAGAACCGAGCCCGCGATGATGCGGAGAGCTTTGGACATCAAAATTTCACTCCAAAAGAGGGGGAAAGGCCGGCGCTGGGGGTTCCCCACGGCGGCGCGCCGACCCTTGCGAGCCCATTGCGCTCCTTGCTTACATTGCTTCGAGCAGCTTGCGAAGAAGCGGCATCCACAGCTCCTCGGCGCTGCCTTCCCCGGGAGCCTGCGGCAGGTCGACGAGCACTTTGCCCTCGCTGAAGCGGAAGCGGTTCTTCGTAAGTGATTGAAACTTCGGAATCATTGCGGCACCGAGCTCGAATCCGCTTCCAACGCCGAGCGTCAAACGCTCCGAGTCGACGACGACGCGCGTTACGTGCTTGCGCAGTGCGATGGTTCGCAGCCGCGTGAGTTCGAGAAGACGCTCGAGCGGCAACGGAAACTGCCCGAACCGATCGCGCAAGCTCGCGGCGACGTCGTCCACTTCACTTTCCGCTCTCGCCTTTGCGAGTTGCTGGTAGACGGCGATCTTCTGCGAGACCTGCGGAATGTAGTCGGCTGGAATGTACGCGTTGATCTTTACGTCGATGACGGCTTCCGCGCGATCCTCAAGCGACGCCGTCATGCCGCGTCGCTCGGCGATTGCGTCGGCGAGCATCTGACAATACGTCTCGAATCCGACGGAGGCGATGAAGCCTGATTGCGCCGCTCCGAGAAGGTTGCCGGCGCCGCGTATCTCGAGATCGCGCATCGCGATCTGCATTCCCGAGCCGAGATGGGTGAACTCGACGATCGCTTCGAGACGCGCCTGCGCTTCTTCGGAAAGCGACTTGTGGCCCTGATAGAGGAGGTAGCAATACGCCTGCTGATTGGAACGCCCGACGCGACCGCGCAACTGATAGAGCTGCGCGAGCCCGAAACGATCGGCGTCGTCGACGACCATCGTGTTCACGTTGGGAATGTCGAGTCCGTTCTCGATGATCGTCGTTGCAGCGAGGACGTCGGTTTCACCGTCTATGAACGTCTCCATGATCGGCTCGATCTCGCGCTCGTGCATCTTTCCGTGCGCGACGGCGACGCGCGCACGCGGAACGAGGCTCTGCACGTGATTGCGCAACGCGTAGATGGAGTCGATGCGGTTGTGCAGGTAATACACCTGCCCTCCTCGGTCGAGTTCGGTCGTGATAGCGTGTGCGACGACGGCATCGCCTGCCGGCACGACGAGCGTCTTCACCGAGAGCCGATTCTTCGGCGGAGTGCGAATGACCGACAAGTCGCGAACGCCCATGAGCGACATGTGGAGCGTGCGAGGAATCGGCGTGGCGGAGAGCGTGAGCACGTCGACGCTCGTGCGATACTCTTTGAGCCGTTCCTTGTGCATCACGCCGAAGCGCTGCTCTTCGTCGATCATGATGAGCCCGAGATCGGCGAACGCGACGTCTTTCTGCAGAAGGCGATGCGTGCCGATCGCCACGTCGATCTTTCCTTCGGCCAGCGCACGAAGGTTCTCACGAATCTCTTTGCGCTGCGTGAGGCGCGAGAACGAGGCGATGCGAATGGGGAACCCTGCGAAACGCTCGCGGAAGGTGCGGAAATGTTGATCCGCGAGGAGCGTCGTCGGAGCAACGAACGCGACTTGCTTGTGATCGGCGATCGCTTTGAAAGCCGCGCGAATCGCGACCTCCGTCTTGCCGTAGCCGACGTCACCGCAGATGAGCCTGTCCATCGGCCGCGCGCGCTCCATGTCGGTCTTCGTCGCTTCGATCGCCGTGCGCTGATCCGGCGTCAGCTCGTACGGAAACGCTTCCTCCATCTCTGCTTGCCAGGGCGTGTCGGGAGCGAACGCGTGCCCGCGCGCGAGCTCGCGCTCCGCGTACAGCGCGACGAGCCCGTCGGCAATCTTCGCAAGCGATTCGGAGACGCGGGACTTCGTGCGAACCCAGTCCGCACCGCCCATGCGCGAGAGACGCGGAGCTGCGCCGTCGGAGGCCGCGTACTTCGTCACCTGATGCATCTGCGTTACAGGCACGAGCATCTTGTCGGTACCGGCAAAGCGCAGATCGAGATAATCCTGCGTCGCTCCGAGAATCGTTTCGGTACGCAAACCTTCGTAGCGCGCGATGCCGTGCACCGCGTGCACGACGAAGTCGCCGACGCCCAGATCCGAGAGCGTAACCGGAACGCCTTCCTTGACGGCGCGCAGCTTGACGCGCCTCGGCGGAGCGCCGAAGATCTCTCGATCGCCGAGCACGCGCACGCGCAACGCGGGAATGGAGAATCCGGATTCGAGCGAACCCGCGTCGACGTAGACTCTCCCGAAGGCAAGTGGCATTTCCCCGCGCGCATCGCGGTGCGCGGAAACGCCCGCGGCAGCGAGCAGCTCGACCGTTCGCGTCACGGCGGTTGTGACGACGAGCACGCGCTCGCCCGACGCAGTCCACTCTTTTACTGCATCGGTGAACAGCTCGATCTGCCGGTTAAAGCGTTCCGCGGGACGGCACTCCAGCGCGAAGCGCGGCGCGTCGGGTACGAACGGGAGCGACTCTCGCGCCTCGATTCCGCCAGGTAACGTCAGCACGGGGCGTGCTTTGATTGCGGGCGCGAGATCCGCGAGTTGTGCGTGCGGGACTGCAACGTCGACGCGTTCTTCGTCGTCGAGCGCGCGTTCAACGGAGTCGAGCGCGCTCGGTTCATCGAGCACGACGATCGCGTCATCGCGAAGATAGTCGAGCAGCGTCGCATGCTCATCGTCGCGCGGTGCGTCGTTCCACGGAGCGACGATAGCGTGATCGAGCTCCTCTCGACTGCGCTGCGTTTCGAGATCGAACGTGCGCATCGAATCGATCGTGTCACCGAAGAACTCGATGCGCACCGGCGCATCGGCCGTTGCGGGGAAACAATCCAAGATGCCGCCGCGCACGGCAAACTCGCCAGCTGCGCCAACGACGTCGGCACGTTCGTACCCGAGATCGTGCAAGCGCCGCAGCGTCGCCTCCCAATCCGTCTCGGCGCCGCGCATAAGCGTGAAGCGCTCGCTTCGGAAGCGCTCGGGTGACATGAGATACTCGCGAATCGCCCATACGCTCGTAATGACGACGAGCGGGTCGCCCATCGCGAGGCGCTCGAAAACGCCGGCGCGCGCACTTCGCTCGCTCGGGCTCTCGATCGCACCGTACGACTCGCCGCGTTCGCGTAGGAGCGCAACACCTGCCGATGGCTCACCGGTCGACGCGCCACCATAATAAAGAAAGTCCGCGTACACACGCTCGGCGACGTCAGCGGTCGGCACGATGCAGACGAGCTGTCCCTCTCGAGCTCGCGCGAACGCCGCAAGGATGGCGGGTCGCGCAGCAGCCGCCACCTCGTGGAGCGCTGCCGCATGGCCCCCGTGCAGGCGATCGAGCACGGCAGCGCCCGGCCGCGCCTCGGCGAGCAGCTGGACGAGCGCCTTGGCGATGCCCGAGGGCGCAACGTCGGGAGCGCGAGGCGAGTTAGTCGACGTCACGGGAACCGCTAACGGCAGTCGCACCGAGCGCGACGAGAATCCACCACGGTCCGCCGACTTTCGGATAAAAAACGAGATAGTCGACGACCTGGTGTAGTATTAGTGCCAACGAGGCGGCAAACGCGGCAACGCGCCATGGAGCCGCCTCGCTTAGTTTCTTTCCAAGTCTCAAGAGAAGCGTGCACGCGAGACCGACGGTCGCAAGAAAGAGAGCGATGCCGCCTTCCGCGAGCGACTGCAGGTACCAACTGTTCGCATGCGTGCGCACGCCACTCATGCCGACGCGTCCGAGTTCGAGCTCGTAGTTGCCCGCGCCGATTCCGAGCAGCGGGTGATGTTTCCAGAAGACGATCGCTGCATGCCAGAGCTCCGGTCTGTACCCAACACCACCGGCGTACGATGCCGACGGAGGCGCGGGGAGCACGCCGCCGACGCGCGCGACCGCATCCCATGCTGCGGCGCAAAGCGCACCGAGAACGACGCCGGCTCCGACGGGAATCGCAAGCACTTTACGAGCGCCCGCGCGTGCTGCGAACACGGCTGCAACGCCGATTGCTGCGCTCGCGATACCACCGCGTGAGAACGTGAGCACGAGCGCGCACGTCGCAACGACGATCGACGTTGCAAGCAACGCATCTCGGCGTCGGTACCAGGCGCATAGGGTGACGATTGCGATTTCGAGATAGCTCGCGAGTTGGTTCGGACCTTCGAGTGGTCCCGCGATACGCGGCACGACGGAGCCGGCGATCCTGAGCCCCGACGGCGCGCCGATAGCTTCTTGCGCCAGCGCGAGCAGTGAGACGAGGAGCATTATGCCGGCGGTGCAGCGCACGAGCAAGGCGTCGTTTTGGTCGCGACGATACGCGCAGCAGACGACGGCAAAGAGCAGAGCATACTCGATCCACTTAAGGGTTTCTCGAACTGCGGGTGTGCGATACGTCGCGACGGCGACCGTCGCGGCGGTCACGCACGCGACGACGCAGAGCGCGATGAAAATAGGTCGTGCCGGACGCGAGCGTAGCGCTTCTTTCCAACCTGCCTGTCCCACGAGCCCGGCGAGCGTTCCGAGCAGCACGACCTTCGCGAGCGTCACCGTCGTGCCGAAGACGTAGTGCTCGGCCGCGAACGGTTGTACGACAATTGCCGCAGCGATGCCAAACGAAGGTCGCCGCGACGTTGCGATCGCAACGGCGACGAAGAGCAGCGTGAAGAGCATCGTCCACAGAGGGTCGATCGCTGTGGGCAGCGCGATGTGGCTGACGACGGGATGATACTGCACGGCTCGAGGGCGGGCTTCGCTCTTCAAGCCGCGAAATCCACGCGCTCGTATATGGAGGCTCATTTTGATGCGTCGCGGATGCGGCGCGCAATCGAAGCGAAGCGAGACGGCCTCGAGCTCGAGGCCGACGTTTGGCAGGAGATCGTCGCTGCCTATTTGAGCGCGCGCATCGACGAAGCGCAGGTGGCAGCATTGCTCATGGCATCGTTGTGGCGCGGAATGACGACGGCCGAGACTGCGGCGCTCACGAAGGCCATGGTCGCGAGCGGCGACGTATTGCACTTTCCGGAGAGCACGTTCATCGTCGACAAGCACTCGAGCGGAGGAGTCTCCGACATTGTTTCGCTTGTCGCGCTGCCGCTCGTTGCCGCGTGCGGCGGTCGCGTCGCGAAGCTTTCGGGGCGGGCGCTCGGCCACACGGGCGGCACGATCGACAAGCTCGAAGCGATTCCGGGCGTACGCGCAACGCTCAGTACCGAGGAGTTCGTCGCGCAAATCGAACGCATTGGTTGCGCGATAGCGGCCCAATCCGAGCGGCTCGTTCCCGCAGACAAGCTTCTTTATAACTTGCGGGATCGCACGGGGACGGTGCCGAGCCCGGGTCTCATAGCAGCCTCGATCGTTTCGAAGAAAGTCGCCGGGGGTGCGCGCGCGTTCGTCTTCGACGTCAAATGCGGTTCGGCGGCATTCGTGCCCGACGTCGTCGGCGCGGAAGCGCTCGCGCGCGAGTTGGTCGCCGTCGCACGCTGCTTCGAACGCGACGCGCGCGCGATCGTCTCCGACATGAACGAGCCGCTCGGTCATTCCATCGGCACGGGCATAGAAGTCATCGAAGCGCGCAACTTCCTTCGCGGAACCTTCAAAGATGCGCGCGTTCGCGAGCTCACCATGCGCGTCGCAGCGACGATGCTCTCGCTTTCCGGCATCCCATCTCCGGAGAGAACCGTGGAAGACGCGCTCGACTCCGGCGCCGCGTATGAAAAACTCGTCGCGCTCGTCGAAGCGCAAGGCGGTTCGCGCTCGGGGCTCGAGCGCATGAGCTTGCCCATGCGCGTCGAGGAAGCGCGTGCAGATCGTGCCGGTTACGTCGTCGCTATCGACGCGGTCCAGTTAGGGAATCTTGCCCGTGCGTGGAGCGAACGGCAATCGACGGCAGGCATCGTTACGGACGTGCGCATCGGAGATCGCGTCGAGACCGGACGCGTGCTCGCGCGCGCGTACGGCGATGTCGCAAGCGCGCAAGCCCTGCTGCGCACATTTGCCATCGCCGACACGGCGCCACCAAAGCGACCGCTTGTCTACGCAGAAGTGTAGAAAAAAGTGAGGGAGCGCGCAGAATCGCTCCCTCTGACCGCCCAGGCTATTGCTTTCGCAAAGGACCTTAGGGTGCTTATCGCTAGGACGGAACCTTTCGATTGAATGATAGTGCAGTCTTCGAAGGTAGTCAAGCGCTTTAGTAGTACAAGTGCGTTCCTTTGCGAAACATGTCAAACTCCATTCGGAGTACATGCGAGATGCGATCGTAAGAACGTGAATCGTGGTGCTCCCACTTACGATAGATCGCCCATCCAATATAGTCGCTCACTTGTAGCATATGATGCGAAGCGGAAGGGTGAAAATGAATGTTGTATCGTCCTATCGTCGATTGGCCACTTAGCGCCATCTTGAGCGCCCCTAAGAAAGCTTCACGCCGACTGCTCAAGGTGAATGAGGATGCGATGATCTGTACCGGACCGATCTCACCGCGTCTTCGTGCCATACCAAGAATCAGGGCTCTAAAAACGCGTTGATAGAAAAGCTCCTGCTCTCGAATCACTGGATTTGCCTTGTTTTTTTGTACGACGACGCAATACGAATCGTATCTCAGACCGGAAATAATGCCGAATACCCTATCGCGCACGCTTTGCGCGTCCTCGGTACAGTGAAAGGCCGCATATTCATGCGGCTTCCTTACTGACAAGCTATCCGGACGCGCCCATAAGATTCCGTGTCGCAACGTGAGAAGATCTTCGGCGCCCTGTACGGGATTCTGCGTCGCAACCGCGGTTAGAACGAAGTACGCGGAGCGTTGTGGCTTGAAGTCGTAGTTTCCGGACTCATCAATAAAAACGTAGAGAGGTTCTCCCTGTGTCACACCCATACACGTCCTGTAGCAGGTGAAGGCAGACGTTCCTGCTGCGGCGGCGAGGTTTGGCGCTATTGTGAGCGTTCGATGTCGCTGATGAGATACAGTGGACGCCCTTTGACTTCATCGTAGATGCGGCCGAGATACTCTCCGAGAATGCCGATGCCGATGAGCTGCACACCGCCGAGGAAGATGACGGCGACGATCGTCGACGCCCAACCAGGAGTGTATGCCGGCGGATGGATGCTGAAGAGCTTGGAAACGATGACGACGATCGCATAGATGAACGCGACGAAGCTCGAGCAGAATCCGAGATACGACGCCAAGCGCAGAGGAGCGTCGGAGAACGACGTGATGCCGTCGATCGCGAAACGCAGCATCTTCGCGAGTGGATACTTCGTGACGCCGGTATGCCGCTCGTCGCGGTCGTACTCGACGCCGATCTGCCGGTAGCCAACCCAGCTCACCATGCCGCGCAGAAAACGATGCCGCTCCGGCGAGCGGTGCAGCGCGGTGACGACACGCCGGCTCATCAAGCGAAAGTCGCCTGTATCGACGGGGATGTTCACTTTCGTCATCTTTCGCACGATGCGATAGAACATTCGTGCGGTCGCAGTCTTGAAAAGGCTTTCACCTTTGCGCGTGCGCCGCACCGCGTAGACGACGTCGTACCCCGCTTGCCATCGATCGAAGAACTCCGCGATGAGCTCGGGTGGATCTTGCAAGTCGCCGTCCATGAGAATGACCGCGTCGCCCTTTGCGGTGTCGAGCCCCGCCGTTGCAGCGAGCTGGTGACCGAAGTTGCGAGAAAGATTCACGAGCACGATATTCTTGCGGGTTCGTAACTGATCGCGCACGCGATCGGCGGTGGCGTCGGCGCTGCCGTCGTTGACGATGATGATTTCGTACGACGGTGCACCCGGCAAGCGCATGAGAATTCCCTCGAGCCGCTCGCAGAGCGGCGCGACGTTCCCCTCTTCATTATAGAGGGGGACGACCACGCTGAGCGTCGGATGACGGCTCTCCATGGCGGCGGCTTCGACGCGGGAGGCGCCGAACCCGCGACTCGCGTTACGGGTGCGGTGTATGAATCCCCGGCGGAAGGTTGGGGAACGGCGCCGGATTGTACGGCGTCGGAAAGACGTTCGGCTGCATGAGCTGGCCGGGAACGTTTTGATCCGCCCAACGATAGATGGTGCTGTCGTAGACTTGACTGTCGACGTTTTCCACCGTTACGGTACGCGGCTTCACGTCGAGTCCGCCCTCCGAGCGCTCCACCGACGCAAACGATCCGCGCGTATAGAGATAGTGCATGATGGTTCCGACCGCGAGCCGCTCGACGACGCGGAAATGCATCGCGTCGATGCGTTGCATGGGAATCGCCTCCGGATTCCAGCCGCTTGCGTCCGTTGACATGTAGACCTCCGCGTCGAGCGGCGTGTCTGCGGGAACCTGCGCTTCAAAAACGACGATTACGGGCCTTCCCGATCCAGCAATTGCGCGTGTTCCGAGATTCGGATTCGCCGGCTGCGCGAGGTCGGGATTCGGAACCGGCGTCGAGATCGCAACCGCAAAGCGTTGCACCAAGGAGAAGTCTCCCTCTTGCGG
>JASHPC010000046.1 GCA_030038335.1 Vulcanimicrobiota bacterium | reverse complement strand
CGTTTCCATTGTAATGTTGCCGCGAGCCACGGACCGTTACGCGCGCGGAGAGAGTACGCGCGGCGTCTTCTACGAAAGCCTCGGAATCCTACTCGCGCTTTCGTGCGGCTCGCTCGTCACGCTCGATCTCTTCGGAAGAGTCGCGCTGCACGCACTTGTTGGGCACGCGTTCGACGCCGCGCTTCCGCTGCTCGTCCCGTACGGCGCCGCGATGGCGTTCCTCGCGGTGACGAATCTCGTCGCGTCGTACGGCGTCGCGACGCAACGCGTCGCCTTCGTCGCTCCAATCCTCGCTGGCACGATCTGCACGCTCGCCGCGGTCGGCGTCTACCACCCCTCGCTCCTCACGGTTACCCTCGAGCTCGTCGTAGGCAATGCGCTGACCTGCGCTGTAACTGCGATTTCCTTGGCGGCGAAGCGGCGGCGGCAAGAAGGAGCCTTAACCTAACTCTAATATAACGGCCGGCATGAAGCTCGGAAGTGGATTCATCGCGCTCGCTGCGACCGTTTCGATCATTGGGTGCGGAGGAGCCGGTGGCGGGAGTTCGCCTCTTCCGCCTTCGGGAGGTCGGTCGACGCCGACACCCGTGCCGTCCTCTACTTCGGTGAGCGATGCGTGTTCGCAGACTCCCTCGCCGAGTTCCCCAAGCGGACTTTCGAATCAAGCGTCGGCGTTTTTCGGCAGCGTCGTCCCCAAGGCGCACGTCGTGTGCATCAGCATGTGGGACTTCTCGAGTGACATCTACACAGCGCTGTCCTCGGCCATCTCGAACGGCGCGAACGTCACCGTCGTCATCCCGTACAGCGAACGCAGCAGTGGCAGTAACGCTACCGACGCGACGAATCTCGCCAATGCAGGCGGTCACATCGTGTGGGAATACACGAGCTCTCCGGCAGCCTCGCCGTGGCCTACGAACGTCACGTACGCGAAGTCGTCCATGGACATTCATGCGAAGTTCGCGCTCGTCGACGGCGTTGCGTACATGGACGGCCACAACTGGTTCACGACAGACGTGGTCATGGAGGACGGTCAACCCGGCGATTTTGCCGACCTCCAAAGCGATCTCACGACGTTCCCTGCGTCGCCGCCCAGCAACGGGACGTTTACGACCGATAAGCAGCTTTCGCTCGAGAACGAAGCCGCGTACATCACGGCGCAAAATCCTGGAGCCGGCCAAGAATATGACTTCATCACGGAGTCGTTCAATCCGAGCAGTAGCAATCCGAATGAATATAACGACGACGTGTATCGGGCAATGTGCCAAGCTGCGGTGAATGGCGCGACAATGCATCTTGTCGTCGAGGAGTACAGCGGCTACAGTGCGACCGCAAAGGCCGCGCTCCAAGACCTCCTGTTGCTCGATCCGAATGCATCGGTTCATACTGACAACAACGGGCACGAGAAGATCTCGATGGTGCGTGGGGCGTCGACGGTGTGGTTCGGATCGTCGAACTCGACGACGACCGATCTTATCGACTGGGGGATGACGTTAAGCGACGCCGGCATGATTTCGGCGCTGCAGTCGTACTTTGACGGCGAGTACAACGGTTCGAGCCCGATACCAAGCCCGTCTCCTGGTGCCGCCGCGTCTCCCTGTCCAACGTAATAGCTCGAAAGCCGAAGGAATCGTTCACCAAGGTCACGCATTTTTCGAACCCGTGACGCGTCGCGGGTTCCGCGCGGATCTTTCGCTCTTCATCGCCGTTGCAGCATCGTGCACGTACGCTGCCGCCGTCCATTCCGGCGTTCCGCAGTTACGCCAGGATTGGGGACCATTTCCATTTCACGAGGGATGGCTGCAGATTTTGAGCGATGGCTTCAGTGGTTGGGATCCTACTGGGTTTGGGCAACCCCGGCCATACCCAACGATGTACCTAGCGTCGCTTCCGATAGCGCTCTTCACGTGGATTGCGGGAAACCAAGGAGCGCTCATCATCACGCTGCTCGTCACCGGCTCACTAATCGCGTTTGGCGCGCGAGTCATCGCGAAAGACTCCCGCTGCGGCGAGTTTGCAGCAAGTGCCGCCGCCCTTTTCGCGGTGCTCAATCCGTGGACGTATACAGAGCTCGTAGCGGGACATGGCATGATGCTGCTTGCCTACGGTGCGAGTTTTTGGCTTTTCAGGGAGCTGTTCAGGCAGAAACCGCGGCCCGCGGTGCTCGCCGTAACGGCGCTGCTCACATTTGCGCAGATTCAATTTCTCGTGGTCTCTAGCATACTGCTTGCTGCCATCGCGATGGCGCGCGGCATTTGGAAGCCGTTCGCGCTCGTCGCGGCGGCGTGGTCTCCCATCGTGATCGGCGTCATTGCGGAACGCCATGCGCTCGATGCCGTCCCATTTACGGTTGCCTGGGAACGCGCGCAGTCGGTATCACCGCTCGATGCGATTCAGTTAAACGGATATTTCGCGCGATATGGCGACGGCTTTCGAGGATGGTTCTCCGTAGGCCCATTTGCGGCATTTGCACTCGCCCTACCAGCGCTTGCGCTACGGCGCAGGCACGTGTACGAGATCGCGGCTTCTACACTGATCGTGCTGCTTGTCGCGATGGGCGTACGAGGGCCACTATCGGCTGCGGAAATATGGCTGGTGGAGCACGTAAAGACGATAGCGGTCTACCGAGAACTTTACGACGTTCTTGGATACGCCGCTCTCGGATTCGTTGCACTCGCAGCGGCGACGTGCGCGCGCTGGAAGGAAGCCGGGATCGTCTGGCTCGCTGCAGCGCTGCTTATGGCGGCCGTCTGGATACTTTCGCCCCCATCGAAGTACTGGGTACCGGCGCCGGTAATTCCAACGAGTTCGATTGACGTGCCGTCGAATACGCGCTTTGCTTTAATTCCGGCGTTTCAGCCAATGTCGTACGATAATGAGGGGTCGGGAATAGATCCCGATGACTATGCGCGGCACAATAACGTGACGCCGGTCAACGAGTATCTCGCGACGTATCCGGTTGATGCGGCGCTCGGTGCGTACGTTTCGCACGGAAATGCGCGCTGGCTCGAAGCGCTTTCCGTGTCGATGATCATGGAAAGGCCGTGGCTTCGCAGCGACGTCGGTGCGCTTTCCGAACAGTGGGCACTGCCTCCATGGTCGCCTTCGGGATTCACGCCGGGACGGGCAGCCAACCTGAACGCAATGCCCGAGATGGCGCTCTTGACGATGCCCGCTGTGGGATCGCTCGACGCTCAGTTTGGGGGCGGAAACATCTTCTTTGGTGATGCGGCGCGTGCCAGTGGTCCACTTGTACCGACCCAGTGGAAGCAATACTCAACGCCCAGGGTCGTCGCTGCTCCGGGCGCGAACGTTCGCGCAGACGAAGGATGGGTGAACGCGCGTCTTGCATTTGCCGAGCGCCCGGATCTGGCCCAACCACTCGGCGGCGCACTAACAACCGATCCGCAAGCCGTACTCTCGATTCGGGGCGGAGGTTCGATACTCGTCTACGTCCATGGCTTGCTTCTGGCAGCAGGTGAGCGCACGCTGAGCGCGTCGACGGATGGCTACCGATGGGTACCGGTCGCGACCGGCATACACAGCCTGTGGTGCAAGGGCCTCTGCGTTGTTGTAGCAGAGGGCGCGCCACCGAACGTACCGCTCGAACCAGCTTCACATGCGTCGCGCGGCGTCGCGTTCCGAGTGATCACACCGTGGCTTGTCGAGGCGATGCTTCCAGGGGGTGGCGTCGGAACTCTCCGGTACAACGTCGGCTACGACCCTTACTGGACCGCGTACCTCGGCAATGCTGCGCTTACACACGTACGCTTGGATGGAGTTGCCAATGGCTGGCTCGTTCCCGCAAGGGAGGCGCCGAAGCGCGTCCTTTTCATCGAGGAAGTTGCCGGTACACAGGTTGCCGTCGAGAGTTTGGTCGTCATAATCCTACTCCTGTGCCTGGTTTTCCCATCCGCCTCGCGCTAGTACGTCGTGACTTTATGCTCCTCGTGACAAGTCTGCGACGAATAACAGACGGCAACTCGTTGAAGCGCAAGATGCTTACCATATATGATGTCTTCTAGTCCCGGGCAAGCGCTCAGCAAGAACGCTTGCTAGGTTAGCAGGCGAGAGGCTCGAAAAAACGGCCTGCCAAGCAAGGCCTAGGCTGGCTTGTTCTGGCTAGTGAATGCCGAAAATAGGGTTGCTTGACTTTCCTCGGACGGGAGCAGTGGGGTGGACTTGGTGGCTCGTCGGCCTTACGCAAGACGGAACAAATTTTGTTGCACCGTTCTTTCTCGTCCAGGAAAGGCCATCTCACAAAAGGACTCGCTAAGGAGGCGTTTTCGCTGTGATTAGTCACCCATCGCCAGGGTCGATCTCCGTAATAATGCCCGCATACAACGAATCGACGCACATTGTAAATAATCTGCTTGAAGTCGTCGAGGTCTTCTCGACATTCGGCAAGGACTTCGAAGTAATTCTAGTGGACGATGGCAGCTCCGATGATACGTACCTTTATGCTGCAAGAGCGCTCGTTAGGCATCCGCACCACGTGCGAATAATCCACTACGATGCAAACCGAGGGAAGGGTAATGCTCTTACCGCGGGCGTTTGCAAAGCGAATGGTGACTACATAGTGTTTCTCGACGCCGATATGGACCTTCACCCGAGGCAACTTCCACTTTTCTTTACGATGATGGAAAAAGAGAAGGCCGATGCCGTTATAGGCTCAAAATGGCACCCGCTCTCGTCAGTGAACTATCCAAGGCTCAGGCGACTTTACAGCGCCTGTTACTTTATGCTCGTGCGGACGCTTTTTGGGTTACCACTACGCGATACACAGACCGGCCTCAAGCTTTATAAAGCAGAGTTGTTGCGCGACGTTTTCCCTCGCTTGCTCGTAAAACGCTTCGCATTTGATCTAGAAGCTCTTGCGGTTGCGCACGC
>JASHPC010000045.1 GCA_030038335.1 Vulcanimicrobiota bacterium | reverse complement strand
TATGATCGGAGGCCGGCAACAAGTCTTTGAAGATACGCTGCCGTTGTTGCAAAGCATGGGTTCCACAGTACGCTACGTCGGCAGTGCCGGAAAGGCCGCCGAGGTCAAAGCACTCGTGAACATGGTCATGAACATCAACACGGCCGGGCTCGCGGAAGGCCTTGGGCTCGGAGCGAGCCTCGGCATCGACTTAGATCTTCTGCGCGATGTCTTCGCGCATACTGGAGCAGCTTCACGCGTCCTCGAGACCGACGGAGCCGATATGCAGAACCGCGAGCACGACGTCTATTT
Organism: Vulcanimicrobiota bacterium; assembly: GCA_030038335.1. Lineage (GTDB taxonomy): Bacteria > Vulcanimicrobiota > Vulcanimicrobiia > Vulcanimicrobiales > Vulcanimicrobiaceae > Tyrphobacter. The sequence goes on along the minus strand of JASHPC010000045.1, from coordinate 28,791 downwards.
CTCCGCCGCTCACGCGGCAAAGGATTCCGCAATCGCCTTGGGACTGGCAGAGGCAGCCGGTCTCGATCTTCCTCTCGCGCGCGCAACGCTGGCGCAGTACGAGCGCATGAAGCGCCTCGATCTAGGCGAGCTCGACAAGTCGGGCGTTGCTGAACTGACGTTCAAGTCGCGATCGCGAGAAAGAACGCACGATGCGTGAGGCAGGCCGAGAGAGCCGTGTTACGCTCTCGGACGGTGCAAAGACGACGCTCGAGATCTGGGGTGAACGCGGCCCGCTTCTGCTGTGCATTCACGGAATGACTGGCTCGCGTCGTTCCTGGCTTCGACTGACAGAGTATCTTGACGGCCGATGTCGCATTGCTGCGTACGATCAGCGCGGTCACGGCGACAGTTCCGGGGTTGGCGGACCGATGACGCTCGCACAGTCCGTCGGCGATCTCGCCGCCGTTGCCGCAGCGGTTGGAGAGCCGATCCGCATGGCGATCGGTCATTCCTGGGGCGGTGCGGTCGCAATCCTCGGCGGTGCGCACCTTCCCGTGGGAAACGTCGTCGCAATAGACCCAATGCTCCGCCAATGCTCGAGCGACTGGTACGAGGAGTTCGTCGACGAGCTGCGTCAACTTCTCGCGCTCTCTCCCGAAGAGCGCTCGCAGAGGATTCGACGCGAGAATCCGACGTGGTCCGATCTCGACGTCGCGGGAAAAACTCACGCGCTGCAGACGCTGACGATCGATCCGATCCTCCGACTGCGCGACGAGAACCCACCCGCAACGTGGGATGTGCTGCCGACGATCGCTTCGTACGCGAAGCCGCTCCTGCTTTTCATGGCGACCCCAAGCGAGAGCATCAGCGACGCCGCGTTGCAGCAGCGCGTCTCGTCGGAGCGTTCGCCGACGGTCGAGATGCTGACGCTCGAGGGCGGGCACAGTCTCCACCGCAACGCCTTCGATCGTTTCGCAACTGCGTTTCTTGCCCGTAGCGAGGGCGTATTTTCGACCGGCGATTCGCTCTATAATCGGTGACGATGAACAGGACGGCGGACGTCGTCGTGATCGGCGGCGGCATCAACGGAACGTGCACTGCCTATGCGCTCTCGCAACGTGGCATTCGAAATATCGTTCTCGTGGAAAAGGACCACATCGCCTCCGGTCCTACGGGTCTTTCGAGCGGGGTCGTTCGCCAGCACTATTCGCACGAAGTGCTCGCTACGATGGCGCGCGACAGCATCAAAGTCTGGGAGACGATCGGCGAAACGATTGGAGGAGACGCGGGCTTCGTGCAATGCGGCGTCGTTTTCTTTGCTCCAGCACAGCAAGCCGAAGCGCTACGGGCAGTCGTCGACATGCACGTTCGAATCGGCATCCGCGAGAAGTTCCTTTCCGCGCGAGAGTTACATGACATGGAGCCGCTGCTCCATACGGAAGACATCGGTGCCGGATCGTACGAGCCAGATGGAGGATACGCCGATCCCGCGCTCGCCGCGAATAGCTTTGCGAACGCGTGCAAAACCGCGGGCGTCGAGATACTTCGAAAAACGCGTGTAACCGGCATCTCCGTCGAACGCGGTACGATTCGTGCGGTGGTCACCGATAAGGGCACGATCGGCACGGACTGCGTCGTGAACGTAGCGGGGCCCTGGGGTGGACGAATCGCGGAGATGGCCGGCGTTCACATTCCCGTGCGAGCGAGCCGGCATGCCGTCGTCATGCTCCATCGTCCGCCCGTATGGTCGACGCCCATACCGGTCTGGGGCGATCTCGTGAACGGCTGGTATTTCAAACCCGATGGAAGGACCGGCATGATGGTAGGTTCGCTGCACGATATCGACGACAGCGTCGATCCAGATGATTATGCGGGTGTTCCGACCGCTGCAGAAGTTCAAGGCTATTCGGAGGCGATCGTGCGCCGATTCCCGGTCATGGACGAGGGAACGGTGCACGGTGGTTGGGCCGGCCTTTATGACGTCACTCCCGATTGGCAGCCGGTCATCGATCGCATTCCGGAGGTCGAACGATTCTACTGCGCGATCGGATTCAGCGGTCACGGCTTCAAGATCGGGCCAGCTATCGGAAAAGCCGTAGCAGAGCTCGTACTCGACGGCCGTTGCGCGACGTACGATCTCGGCATCTTCCGATACGGACGTTTCAAGGAACAGCGCTCGAGTCGTGGTGCGTACGAGTACGGCATCGTCGGGTAAGCGCACCGGAGCGATCGCGCTCCTTGCGTCGTTTGTCATTCTCGGAGTTGCACCGGGCGGCGCTCCGCCTCCACCGCCGGTTCCACGAGGCGAGTACCAACGCGCTGAGCGTCTCTCGCAGGTGCAAGCGCTCTCAAATCTGTTGCCGAACGCATTCGTTGTCCCGCACTGGCTCGGCAACAGAGACCGGTTCTGGTACGAGCGCGGAACTGCGATAGATCACGACTACGTCGTCGTCGACGCCGCGAACGGCCACAAGCGTCCGGCATTTGATCCTGTGGCACTCGCGACGGCCCTCACGCGCGCCGCGCACGCATCTGTGCGACCACGGGCGATCGCATTGGATTCGCTCGAGATCGCAGGGAGCACATACACGGCAACAGCTGCCGTCGCAGGAAAGACCTATCGCTGTACGGGCTCGGCGACTGTGCAATGCGCGCTCGTACCGGCGCCGCGTTTCGGCACCGGTGACGGTTTACTCGTCGCACCGGATGCATCGGATGCAGTCTTCGTGCGTGGCGGCAATCTGTGGCTAAGAAATCTGAAGACGGGAGCAGAACGCGCGCTGACCACCGACGGCGTAAACGACGATGACGGCTACGGCATCTATCCTGATGGTATCGGTACGCTTCCGATGCGCCAAGCGGAAGCGGCGGGTTACCGCTTTCCACCCTTCGAGACATTTTGGTCGCCTGACTCGAGAAGCGTCGTCGTACCGCTCGTCGACCAACGAAACGTGGCTGAGTATCCTTTCATCGAAGACGTACCTCCCGACGGTAGTTTTCGTCCGCGCGTTCTCGAAGAGCGCCTCGCGCTGCTCGGCGAGAAGCCTGCGACGATCTCCTGGTACGCAATCGACGTCGCGACCGGAGTTTCGCACAAGATCGCGTTGCCCAGCGGTGCCTCGCTAGGATATACGGGTATCGAGCCGCAGTGGTGGAGCAGCGACGGCAGCGAGCTCTACATCCTTGCGAGTGCCGACGAGCTCGCAACGGCGTACTTCTTGGACGTCCACGTTGCCGATGGCTCAGTGCGCATCGTCCTTCGGGAGCATCTCGAGCCCCGAGCCGACTTGAACTCGACGTTCTACGAGCCGCCGAACGTCGCGATGACTGGCGACCGCAAGCATTTGATTTGGTTCTCGCAGCGCTCGGGCTGGGGCCATCTCTATCTCTACAACGTAGAGACAGGCGCCCTCGAGCAACAGCTCACGGGCGGAAACTGGTTAGTCCGCAATATCGTCGACGTCGACGACGCACGCGATCGCGTGTACTTTACGGGAAGCGGACGAGAGCCCGGAAACCCGTACTACCGTTATCTCTATCGCGTCAACTTCGACGGAACGGGTCTCACGCTGCTCTCTCCCGAGCACGCCGACCACATGTTGACGGGCATGGGACCATCGATTCTCCCGGTCGACGGTGCGGTCGCGTACGACGCGATCTCTCCTAGCGGAAAATACGTCGTCTACAACTATTCGACGGTCGACGATCCGACGCAAACGGTCATACGCATGACCTCCGACGCTCGACTGATTGCGACCGTCGAGCGCGCGAATCCAGCGGCGCTCTACGCCGCCGGCTATCGTCCTCCGACCGAGTTTACCGTGCGCGCGAGCGACGGCACTCCGCTGTGGGGCGTCATCTATCGTCCGTCGCCAATCGTCAAGGGCGCGCGTTATCCGATCGTCGACGACGAGTATACGAGTCCGCTCGTGACGGCAGTCCCGACGACGTTCACGCAAGCGATCAACGGGACGTTATCGCAGGTGAGCGCGCCCGCGCTGGCCGCCCTCGGATTCGTCGTCGTGATCGTCAACGCGCGCGGAACGCCGAATCGCTCGCGAGCCTTCCTCGACGCGAGTTACGGAAACTTCGGACGCTTCGGGCTCGACGATCACGTCTCCGCGATACGCCAGCTCGCTCGCCGATTCTCCTACATCGACCTTTCTCGCGTCGGCATCGTCGGCGGGTCGTTCGGTGGAGAGTCCTGCATTCGCGCGATGCTCGATTTCCCGAACTTTTTCAAAGTCGGCGTTGCGGCATATCCACCAGGCGGGTTGCACAACATGTACCAAGGCGTCGAGCCGTGGCAAGGAGTCCCGGTCTATCCGGGAGGTGGCTCGCTGCGCCCGGCGCCAAACGTCGTCGCCCTAAACTATCGTTCGCTGGATAGCAACCTCGACGCGTGGCGGTTGAAGGGCAAACTGCTCATCATCATGGGAGAGCAGGATGAGAACGCACTGCCAGGCTCGACGCTACAGTTTGTCAACGCGTTGATTCGCGACGGGAAGGACTTCTCGTTCATCTACGTCCCGAACAGCGGACACTTCACGATTTACCAAGACTATCTCGCGCGGCGCAGTCGGGACTTCCTGATTCAGTATCTGCTGAACGAGGCGCCGCCCGGAAACCTCTAAGCCGGTTTCGGCCTCCAGCGCAGGTCGGGCTGACGAGCCGCGCGCGTTTCGTCGACGCGCCCCACGACCGTCGTGACGGGCGCCTCGAAGAGTTCCTGCGGATTTGATTTCGCAGCCGCAACGATCTCGCGCAACGCCTCGACGAACTCGTCGAGCGTCTCTTTCGACTCGGTTTCGGTAGGCTCGATCATCAGACACTCGGGAACGATGAGCGGGAAGTAAACCGTCGGCGCCATGAAGCCACGATCGAGCAACGCCTTTGCAATGTCGAGCGCACGAACGCCCGTCTCCTTCTTAAGCGGCTGCGCGGACGCAACGAACTCGTGCCGGCATATCTCTGCATAGGGCGTTTCGAGAAACTCGGCGACTTTGACACGAAGGTAGTTCGCATTGAGCACTGCGTACTGCGAGACTCTGGCAAGCCCCTCGGCTCCGTTCGCATACAGGTACGCGAGCGCGCGCACCGCGTGCGCGAAGTTCGACCAGAACGAGCGCACCGGGCCGATCGACTTCGGGCGATCGAAGTCGAGACGAAACCAGTCGCCATCGCGCACGACGTACGGCACCGGCAGGTATTCGACGAGATGTTTCGCAACGCCGAGCGGACCGTGCCCCGCACCTCCGCCGCCGTGCGGAATCGTGAACGTCTTGTGCGTGTTGAGGTGCATCAAATCGAAGCCCATGTCACCCGGGCGCGCATTCCCCATGAGCGCGTTCGCATTCGCGCCGTCGTAATACATGAGCCCACCCGCTTCGTGCACGGCGTCGGCGATCTCGTGAATGCGTTCCTCGAAGAGCCCGAGAGTATTCGGATTCGTCATCATGCAGACAGCCGTGTCGGCGCCAACAACTCTTCGAATTTCCGCGGGATCGACCCGGCCCCGGGCGTCGCTCCTCAGCGAGATGACGCTATAGCCGCACATTGCCGCAGACGCGGGGTTCGTGCCGTGCGCAGTGTCGGGAACGATGACTTTGTTCCGCCGCGTTTCACCGCGATCCCGAAAGTACTTCTTCGACACGAGGAGCGCTGCGAGCTCGGCTTGTGCGCCCGCTGCGGGATTGAGCGAGAAGGCCTCCATGCCGAACAGCGATGACAGGCTCCGCTCCAGCTCGTACATCACCTGCAGCGCTCCTTGCGCGAGCTCGTCGGGAACGAAGGGATGGAGCTCCGCAAACTCGCGAAGGCCGGCGAGCGCGTCATTGATTTTCGGATTGTACTTCATCGTGCACGATCCGAGCGGATAGAACCCCATGTCGATTCCGAACGTGCGTTGCGACAATCGGGTGTAGTGACGCACGACGTCAAGCTCGGTGTTGTCGGGCAAAGGCAGGTCGTCTCGCAGCGCGTCTTTCGGAAAGAAGCTCTCGAGCGGCTTGCCGCGCTCGACGTATGCGTTCGCACGCCCGTCTTGCCCCATCTCGAAGATGAGCGGGGAGAGGGTGCGATCAGACGACTGCGCGGGCACGCATGCTCTCCTTCAAATTGCTTGCCAGCGCGTCGATTTCACGCGTCGTGGTGAGCTCGGTTGCGGCCATGAGCATGCAGTTCGCGTACTCGGGATACCAGCGCCCAAGGTCGAGACCGCCGAGAATACCGCGCTTCTGCAGTTCGCCGAGCACCTCGGCAGCAGGGCGCCCGACGTCGGCGACGACTTCGTTAAAGAACGGGGCCGAGAACGGCAGTCGTGCGCCGGCATTTGCAACCGCCGTCGCGAGCTCGCGCGATCGTTCGACGTTGAGTGCTGCAATGTCACGCAGCCCCGTCTTTCCCACGAGCGCGAGATAGATCGTCGCGATGAGCGCGCAGTGCGCTTGATTCGTGCAGATGTTGGACAGCGCACGCTCGCGACGAATGTGTTGCTCTCGAGCCTGAAGCGTGAGCACGTAGGCCGCCCTTCCGGCATTGTCGACCGTCTTCCCGACGAGGCGTCCGGGAATCCGGCGAATGTGTTCCTCCACGGTCGCGATGAAACCAACGTACGGGCCGCCATATGCAAGCGGAACGCCGAACGACTGCGCTTCACCGGCGACGATCTTCGCGCCCCACGACGCCGGTGCAGCGAGCGCCGCAAGTGAGAGCGCCTCTGCCACGACGGCAATCGGCACGACGCCGTGTTTTGAGATGGCATCGCGAGCAGCGGCATCGAACGTATCGACGTTTCCGAAGAAGTTGGGCGACTGCAGGGCGACGCCGGCGTACTCGTGCGAGGAAAGCGCTTCCGCCAGCGCGGCAAGATCCGTCGTGCCGTTCTTCGCGATTGGGATCTCATCGACGGCGACGTCGAGACCGTCGCAGTAGGTCGTCAGCACGGCTCGATAGTTCGGATGGACCGCACGTGAGACGAGAAATCGCTGACGCCCAGTCGCGTTGATTGCCATGATCGCGCTCTCAGCGAGCGCGGTAGCACCGTCGTAGACGGATGCGTCCGCGAGATCCATGCCAGTGAGCAGCGAAATGTACGTCTGCCACTCGTAAATCGCTTGCAAATAGCCTTGCGAGACCTCAGCCTGGTACGGCGTGTAGGCCGTGAGAAACTCGCCGCGCATTGCGAGTGCCGAAATCGCAGGTGGTGCATAGTGCCGATACGCGCCGCCACCCAAAAACGAGATTGCGTCGACGCCGCCATTGCGCTTTGCGACGCCCTCGAGCCGTCGCCGAATCTGATACTCTGGAAGCGCGGGAACGACGTCGAGCGGCTCGCGAAGCTTCAACGCGTCCGGAACGGCGAGCAGCGCGTCGGGCGACTCGACGCCAATGGCATCGAGCATCGCTTTGATGTCGGATTTCGTGTGCGGAGTGTACAAGCTACTCTGCGACGAGCTTTTCGTAGTCGCGAGCGTTGAGGAGGTTCTTCTGCTCGCTCGTGTCCGCCAGCTTCAGGCGGAGGAACCACCCGTCACCGTAGGGATCGCGATTGACTGCTGCCGGATCCGTTTCGAGAGCGTCGTTGATCTGGACGACTTCGCCGGAGATCGGCGTGAAGAGATCCGAAACCGCTTTTACCGACTCGACGACGCCGATATTCGTGAACTGCCGGACATGCGTCCCGACTTTCGGAAGCTCCACGTAGACGATGTCGCCTAACGAATGTTGCGCGTACTCGGTGATGCCGACGACGGCATGATCGCCTTCAATGCGAACCCATTCGTGTTCTTTGCTATAGAGCAATTGCTCGGGCTGCGCCACTAACGACTCCTCTTGTAAAATGGCAGTGGTACGACGTGCGCGTCGTGCCGCGCGCCACGAATCTCGACCACGAGCGCGGTCCCAACGGTTGCGGCATCGCGTTCGAGCAACGCGGTAGCGATGTTCGCTCCTCCGTCGACCGACGGCGCGAACGAACCGCTTCGTATCTCGCCAACGCGCCGCTCCGCCAAGAAGACTGCGTACCCCTCGCGCGCGGGCGCCCTGCCGCTCATGAGGATGCCGGCGATTCGCGGATGCTCGTCGCGCTGCGTCTGCTCGGCGAGCGCTTCCCGCCCGATGAACTGCGGCTTCGAAAGCTTGACCGCCCACGCTTGGCCGCCTTGAAGCGGAGTAATCTCCTCCGTTAGCTCGTGACCGTAGAGCGGCATTCCGGCTTCCAAACGCAGGACGTCCCGCGCTCCCAGACCACACGGCTCGAGGCCGTCACGTGCATGTGCTCGCAGCAGCGCGTTCCAGACGTTGGATGCGTACGCGCCGTCGACGAAGAGCTCGAACCCGTCCTCGCCCGTGTACCCGGTGCGCGCAATGACCGCAGGAATGCCTTCGACCTCCGTCTGCTCGCAGAAATAATAGCGCATCGAGGCGAGGTCGACGTCGACGTGCGGCTGCAGCATCGCGACCGACATCGGCCCTTGAATCGCGACGAGCGCGTCCTCGCCGTGACGGTTTTCTGCATGTACGCCTCCAGGATGCCCGGAGACGATCGACCACATCTTCTCTGCGTTGGACGCGTTGACGACGAGCAGCCAACGGTCGTCAGCGAGGCGATAAAAGATCGTGTCGTCGTGCGTTCCCCCGCGCTCGTTGCAAAACAGGTTGTAGCGTGCCTGAAGCGGTTTCATCGTCGCGACGGCGTTGGTGGTCAACGTGTCTGCCCACTCGGCGACGCGCTCACCGCTCAGGCGGAACTGTCCCATGTGCGAAAGGTCGAAGAGGCCGGCCCGCTTGCGCACGGCGTCATGCTCCTTGAGTACTCCGGCGTACTGCACCGGCATCTCGAATCCGCCGAACTCGACCATGCGGCCTCCGAGCTTGCGATGTTCGTCGTAGAGCGCAGTGCGCCGCGCCGTCTGGTTCATGCTTTCTTCGGTTTCTCTTCCGCGTACGTGTTGAGGAAGTTCAGCGTTGCGTGCGCGACGAGCTTCTCGCCGCTGCGGACGTGGACTTCGCCGTAACAGATGCGCCTCCCGGCGCGCAGAACGGTCGCTTCGGCCAGGAGGTCGTGCGGCGGCAGTGCGGGCGCAAGGAAGTTGCATTGCAGCGCCACTGTTGTCGTATCTTGATCGCGACCGTAGATCGACGCGAGCGCGATGTAGAAGACGGTATCGCACAGGCTGACGATCGCGCCGCCGTGCACGGCGCCCGTGCCGTTGGATATCTCCGACCGCCACGGCATGCGCATGACCGCCTTTCCCTTCTCGACATGCTCGAGCGAGAGATCGAGAAGCGCGACGAAGTGACTCTTCTGCTTCTCCCATTGACGGACGGCGTCGTGTCTGTCCACGATCAGAAGACCTCGCCTTCCTCGGCGAGCATTCGTCGCAGATAAAGAGGCAGCGCGAAGAGCCGGCGGTGCGTCTCAGCGTCGTAAAACGCGCTCGTTCCGCGAAGGCCGGCGCAGTATTCGCCGATACGTTCTGCCGGAGTCGACGCGACGTCGACGGTGTCGCTGCACGCCAAGAATGCCCAGTCCGTGTCGAACGCCGGCACGTGCGTGAAGAACGAGCGCACGTAACGAAAGTGCTTTCTCAGCGTTCGCGCCATCTTACAATGCAGCGCCGCATTGTGAATCGCCGCGGTCGACGCTTGCAGCGCGTAGATGCCTCCCGGCGCGAGCCGTGTCTTGACGAGCGAAAACACCGCATCGTTGAAGAGTGGGTGACTCGGGGAATCCGGCAGCGGCTCCGTCAGATCTGACAAGATCGCGCCATACGCCTCGCGGTCGTCGCGCAGGTAGGCGAGCGCGTCGCCAATGATGACGCGCGCGCGCGGATCGTCGAAAGCCCCATCGGACCACTCGGGAAGATAGCGCTTCGCAAGGTCCACGACGAGTCCGTCGATATCGACCATCGTGCAGAGCCGCACGTCCGGCCGCCGCAACACCTCGCGCAGCGTGGCGCCTTCGCCACCACCCAGAATCAGAACGTTCGAACGATCGGCTGCGGCAGCGAGCGCCGGATGAACGAGCGTCTCGTGATAGACGTGCTCGTCGCGCTCGGAACTTTGGGTGTCGCCGTCGAGGATGAGCATCTTGCCGAAAACCTCGGTTTCGATGATGGCGATCTGTTGAAAATCGGAGCGGCCGCTATAGAGCACGCGTCCGATTGCGTGATGATGCTCTTCCGTCGGAGCAAACCGCTCGACGTACCATCCCCAGTGCTCGGTTTTCGGCAAATCTAAGACAAGGTTCTAGGCGGAGAGAACGGTGGTATCGTGGTCGCGCGTCAAGACGTGCGTGAACCGGCAGTCAGAGGACTGCAGTACACCGCGCTTGACTTCCGAGGTGATCGTGCTCTGTGCGGATAGGGCCTTGGCTGCGTACTCGCATGCCAGCCAAGGGTCGGTATGCTCGCCGCACGTGTAGAAATCCATGGCCGCATAACCAAGCTCCGGCCATGTGTGGATGGAAATATGCGATTCGGCCAAGACCACGACTCCTGACACGCCTTGGGGTTCGAATCGATGAAACGCGACTTCCATGACCGTGGCTCGAGCGGCGTTTGCCGCTCCGATCATCATGTCGCGGACTGCCTCGACATCCGTGAGCACCATCTGGTCGCAGCCAGAGAGCTCACAAATGATATGGGTACCGAGTGCCTTCAATTTATTGGTCTCCTCGTGCCCCTGGGGGGTCCCACCTCCGGACTTCGTCGGCTGGCGCCTGCTGTGCAGTCACGTCCCCGACCTATCGACGAACTCTTGCCGGCGCGTTTCTCGGTGCGCGAGCGACTCGTCGCGATGGCGCGAAAGGGCGCGCCTTCCCCACGACCGTCGACCTGCGAATAGCCGCAGGTTCCGCGCAATCATAACCCCCACGGTGGCGCGTGTAAAGAGTACGCGCGAAGGCATTTCCAAGTTCCTGCTTCACAATCTTGACTTAGTCCCAAGTGAGGGGTACGCTCACAGAGCGATGGCCACAGATGTGAAAGTCTCACCAAGCGAGCTTCTCGAGGAGTACCGGCACGGTTTCCACGATCCCGAGAACTACGTTTTCAAGTCCGATAAAGGCCTGACGCGCGAGATCGTCGAGCGCATCAGCGCGATGAAGGACGAACCGGAGTGGATGCGAGACTTCCGCTTGGCCGCTTTTGAGATTTTCGCAAGCAAGCCGATGCCGACGTGGGGTGATACGGCACGCCTGGGCGAGATCGACTTCAGCGACATTCACTACTACGTCAAGTCGACGGAGCGAACCGAGCAGAACTGGGACGACGTCCCCGACGACATCAAGCGCACCTTCGATCGTCTCGGCATCCCTGAGGCCGAGCGCAAGTTCCTCGCCGGCGTCTCGGCGCAGTACGAGTCGGAAGTCGTCTACCACAACGTCAGCAAGGAGCTGGAGGCGCAGGGCGTCCTTTTCTGCGACATGGACTCGGCGGTGAAGCTCTACCCCGAGATCGTCCGCAAGTATTTTGCGACCGTCATTCCTCCGGGCGACAACAAGTTTGCCGCTCTCAACTCGGCTGTCTGGTCGGGAGGGTCGTTCATCTACGTCCCGCCGGGCGTCGAGGTGAAGATGCCGCTCCAGGCCTACTTCCGCATCAACGCGGAGAACATGGGCCAGTTCGAGCGCACGCTCATCATCGCGGACAAGGGCTCCAAGGTGCACTACATCGAGGGCTGCACCGCGCCGAAGTTCTCGACGTCGTCGCTGCATAGCGCCGTCGTCGAGCTCGTGGCGCTCGACGATGCCTCGATCCGCTACACGACAATTCAGAATTGGTATCGCAACATCTTCAACCTCGTGACGAAGCGCGCGTACGCGCATCGTAATGCGACCGTGGAATGGGTCGACGGCAACATCGGCTCGCGCCTCACGATGAAATACCCTTCGATCTATCTCATGGGTGAAGGGGCTCGCGGCGAGATTCTTTCGATGGCATTTGCCGGCGACGGCCAGCATCAGGATGCCGGCGCGAAGGCGATCCACGCCGCGCCGAACACGACCTCGGTGATTACGAATAAATCGGTGAGCGCGCACGGCGGCAAGACGACGTATCGCGGTCTCGTCGAAATCCACCCAGGCGCTGTTGGTGCGAAGACTCGCGTACGATGCGACGCGCTCATCATGGACGAGGAGTCGTCGAGCGACACGAAGCCGACGATGAAGATCCACGAGCAGCGTTCGACCGTCGAGCACGAGGCCTCGGTGAGCAAGATCGGCGAGGATCAACTTTTCTACGCGATGAGTCGCGGACTCTCAGAGGCCGACGCCGTCGCGTTGATCGTCAACGGCTTCTTCGACTTCTTCGTGAAGGAGCTTCCGATGGAGTACGCCGTCGAGCTCAACCGGCTCGTCAAGATGGAGATGGAAGGCGCCGTCGGCTAGTACACTCGCGGGATGACAACATAGCTCCGTCGTCGTAGGAGCGCAATCATGAGCGAGTATCTAGTCGCCCGCGTTTCAGACGTTCCCGCGGGAACAACGAAGGTCGTCGATGCCGGCGGGACGGAGTTGATGCTCTGCAACGCCGAGGGCTCGATTTACGCGATCGAAGACGTCTGTACGCACGACGGAGGCCCTCTGGATCAGGGAGATCTCGAAGGGCACTGCATCGTCTGCCCACGTCATGGTGCAACCTTCGACGTGCGCACGGGACAGGCGCTGACCCTTCCGGCTGTAACGCCGGTCATGACGTTCCCGGTTCGTATCGACGGGGACGACATCTACGTCGACGCGTAGAACGCGCATCGCGCGCGTCGCGGGCATCGTCGCGCTCGCGATCGTTCTGGTACTCGCCGCCTACGCCATAAACGTTCTTGCCGGAATGCGTGCCGTTGCGCAGACGTCCGGCTCGATTTCAGGTCTTGGCGTCTTGCAGCCGGTTACGATCGTACGCGACGCGCGGGGCGTTCCTCATATCGAGGCACGTAACGAGCACGACGCATACTTTGCGGAAGGATTCGTTCAAGGCTGCGACCGCCTTTTTCAGATGGATGTCACGCGTCGCGCCGTGAGCGGTCATCTCTCGGAAATCTTCGGCAAAGCGACGCTCCGGGCGGACGAGACGGCGAGGATGGTTCCCGTCGAGAGCATCGCGGCGGCGGAGTGGGCACGTCTGCCGCACCGCTATCAAGAGAATCTGCAAGCGTTCGCAGATGGCGTGAACGCCGCCATGCGAACGCAGCCTCTGCCCGTAGAGTTTCGGATTCTGCTCTATCGTCCCAAGCCGTGGACGCCGCAAGCTTCGCTCGTCTCCGGATTCGGCATCGTGCTCTCGCTGACCGACACATGGAATGACATCCTCGCGCGCAGCATTCGAAGCGACGTCAATCCCACATCGCATCCATTGACGGATCCGTGCTACGACGCGCCGGTCACCGAAGGTCTTGCGCGTATCTCTGAGACGCCGCAATGCCTTCCGTCCATTGCTTTCCTCGGCAGACCGCCGACGGTCGGTAGCAACGAATGGGCCGCGGGTGCGGCGCACACGCTGACCGGACGCGCGCTCTTAGCGAACGATCCGCATCTGCCGCCAGGCATGCCTGGCGTTTGGTATCTCGTCGACATTCGCTATCCCGGATTTCACGTTGCGGGCGCGACGTTTGCCGGCGTGCCTGGCGTGCTTCTCGGACACAACGATCGCGTCGCGTGGGGAGCAACGAACGGAACGGTAACGTCGCTATCAGTGTTCGCTCCGCCGTGCGCGAGCAATCCGAACGCATCAAGCTCGATTCCAGCGTGTCTCAGCAAAGCGAACGTCGTCACGGAGACGTTTCACGTACGCTTCGGTCGAAGCGTACGGCGAGAGTATTATCGCGACGCTCGCGACTTCGGCGTCGTCGCCGGAAGCGGAAGTGGAACGTTTCTGCTCGTGCGCTGGGACGCGTACGACAATCCGATCTCGCCGTTTCTCGCGTTCGACGGTCTCGACCGCGCAAACTCGATGCAAGATGCGCTGCGTGCGCTCCGGAACTATCCTGGACCGACACAGAATTTCGTCATCGCCGACACGAGCGGTCGCGTAGCGTATCAGCTCGCGGGAGACATACCCGACGACCCGCTCTGGGCTCGCGGCATCCACCCCGCGAGCGATCTAGCGCGCACGTATTCCGACGTTCCCTTCGATCGCCTCCCGCGCGTCGCGCCGTCTCGAACGGCAATCGTCTGGACGGCGAACAACAAGATGTACGGCCCCGGCTATCCGTACCGCCTCAGCGCCGAGTTCGCGCCGCCGTATCGCGCGTATCGCATCGCGCAACTGCTCAAGGCTCGCTCCCGCTATGACGTCGCCTACTTCTCGCAGATGCAGATGGATACGCTCTCGCTGCCGGAGCGCGACCTCGTTCGTATCACGCTCGATGAGCTTCGCAGGCCCGTGTGGAGAGCGCGAAGCGCCCGGCACGGTGCACTCGTCAACGCGCTGAGAAGTTGGGATGGCCGTTATTCGCCGGGCTCTCGAGCGGCAACTGTTGCATACCGCGCGCAAGTCTCGCTCACGAACGGTAACCTCCAGCGCATGAGCGAGGCGCTCATCGAAGAACGCAGCGCGCGCTTTTACGAAAACCTTCCATCGGCATTCGGTTTTGCCGCGACGAACAGCGCCAACGACCTCGTTCCGTGGAGCGTCACCGGCGCCATGACGCCGCTCCACCCGCTCGCCTCAATCGGCGTGGGCTTTCTCAACGGCGTCACGTTCCCCGGTGACGGCGACAACTTCACGATACACGTACAATCAGCGAGCGTTTCGCAGAGCTTTCGCGCCGTGTGGGATATGGGGAACTGGGATGCGGGCGGCATCTCGATTCCTGAAGGTGAGTCCGGTGAGCCGGGTTCCGCGCACTATACCGATGAAGCAAAGGCCTGGATCACCGGAACGTTGCAGCCATTGCCATACTCGCGCGCAGCCGTGGAGGCGTCCGCGCGTGAGCGCCTAACGCTTCTGCCGCAATGAGCGATGCGCAGCGTCTCGTAAAAGCACTCAACGATGCGGCAAAATCGCCGCAGTTCGACTACGCGAAGGCGCGTGCCGTCGCGCGACAAGAGTCG
Organism: Vulcanimicrobiota bacterium; assembly: GCA_030038335.1. Lineage (GTDB taxonomy): Bacteria > Vulcanimicrobiota > Vulcanimicrobiia > Vulcanimicrobiales > Vulcanimicrobiaceae > Tyrphobacter. Next base: position 13,757 of record JASHPC010000045.1, on the reverse strand, counting down.
AGCGTCGACTGGCCCGCAACGAAGGCCCACAACGCTGACTTCAATGCCGAAGTCGACGGCTGTGAAACCTTTCTCATGCGAGACGGCAGCCGCGCCGAGTGGAAGCCCGGGCAGTTTCGCTACGCAGCATCGGGCTGACTCACGCCGGTCGAGGCTCGGCGATCGCGCGCAGCACGCTCTGCAGGAGCCAACCGCCGATCCAGCACGCGCCGAAAAACGGCGTGGCCTGCGCGCCGAAGATCGCGATGCCTCCCATGCCGACCGCTAACCCGAGCGTAAAGAGTTCCGAGCGGATGCCGCTCGCCGCGGACGGCACGCCGCGCACGCTGCCTTCGACGTTCGCAGGCGTCAAGCGCGGAAGCATTGCCGGCACTGCCGCGCGAAAGCGTTCGTACACGACGCCGTAGCGTTCGCGCATCAGGTACGCCTCGTGCCCCGCGAGCATCCACGTGAAGAGGAAGTTGGCAATGACGATGAACGCAAAGCCGTAGGGAGACGCGAGCAATCCGACGCCGATCGCCTGCAGATTGTTCCCGAAGTAGAGCGGATTGCGAATGTATCGGAACGGTCCGTCTACGATGAGCCGGTCGTCGAGCGCGTTCTGATTCCACACGACATTCGCGCGGAGATACGACGAGCCCCAAAGCCGAATCGCGAAGCCCGCGAAGACGAGCACCGTTGCAGCCCAGAGCAGCGGTCGCGCGCCAAAGCCGCCACGTAACGCAATCCAGGAGAACGTCGATTCGTATCTTTCTCCGGTAACGCTGATCCATAGCCAGCCGCATCCGTAAAAGCCGATCATGTACATCAAGAAGATGACCAGCGAACGCCGCCGGTACCACCACGGTGACGGGTTCTTCGTCATTCCAGCTCCTTGGAGAAAAACTGCCAGATAACTCGCCACGCTTGCGCGGATGCCTGCGCATTGCCATCGGCGGTACCGCCGAGCGCGATGCTTGCGCCACCAGGCACGGGTGCCGTCAGAGCCGCAGATTGCGGGCCGTGCATCGCCCACAAAAACGTGTGGCCCGCGTTCGCGTACTCGATGGCGCGATCGGCGTACGGATGGTGACGCGCGTGGAGGTACTCCATGGCCATGTTGCAGTACTCCGGCGAGTCCCAGAGTTCGTCATCTCCGCCGCTCAAGCAGAGAACCGGCCCGTGAATGCGCTCGATCGGAAAGAACGCCGCGAGAATTTGCGCCGGCGTTGCCGCTTGCAACGATGCATCGTATAGCATGCGAAGTTGCATCGGCTGGTGCGCGGCATATTCTGCGCCGATCCGGCGTGAGGCGGCGCTACTCGCACTCTCGGGAATGCACGGCAGTTCTCTGCCACCGAGCGTCCACGAGCATTTCTGAGGCTGCCCGTACGCGTCGATGCCCTGCCACGCGAATGGCGAAGGAACGTCCGCAACGACCGCTTTGATCTGCGGATACGTCGATGCCGCAAGCAAAGCGAGCTCGCCGCCCTTCGATCCGCCGAAGATGCCGATTTCCTCATCGTCGACGTCGACGCGCGCGCGAACAACATCGAGAGCGCGTCCGATCGTTTCGACGGGGACGTCGACGAGGGTCTGCGGCAATCCCGGCTCTCCGAAATAGGCGACGGAGACGGCGACGTACCCGTGCGCTGCAAAGAGCGGCGCGATGGCGCTAAGATGATCGCCGCCTTCGGAGCCGCCGAGCAGGAGAATTGCCGGGTGTTTTCCGCTGCTCGGCGGCGTGCATATCGTCCCGATGAACGGCTGCTGCACCGCGGTGCAGTTTGCTGGCAACGGATGCGGAGTCGCGGCCGGTGACTGCGCGAGCGAAACCGACGGCGCGTTCAGCGTCGCAAGAAACTGCGAAATGTCGTCGTCGACCGCCTGCGGCTCGTCGTACATCGCGAAGTGACGCGAACGATCGATCATCAAGACATGCACGTTCGGCGCGTTCTTGACGATGCCGGCGTAAAACGTGCGCTTGGCGTCGATCGTGGGGATGTGAACGTGACTGTCGACGCTCTCGTCGAACGGGGCTAACAACAAGATGGGCACTGTCGCCTTCGAGAGGTGCGGGCGGAGATCGAGCTCCAAGTCCTCGGCGAGCCATCGCAGGGTCGCGCCCGGATCGCTGCGCGCAACGAGCGGCAAAACCGCATCGACGTCGCTGGGAGCCGTGAGCATGTACGAGAGTTGCTGGCGCTCCACCGATTGGAACTGCTGCGGCGTACTCGAACCAATTTGAGCGAGAAGCTGCGCTGCCTGCGCTTTGATTTGCTCCGGCGTCATGAAGAGGGAGCTGGGGAAAATCGGTAATCCATCGAGCGACACGACTCCCCCAAGCAGCTCGGGATGCTGCGTCGCGAGCATGAACCCCATCGTTCCTCCGAGGCTATGGCCGATGACGACGGGTTTCACGATGTGCCGATCGGCGAGAAACTTCCAGAAATCGGATGTCGTCGTCGAGAAGAGCGGCCCCGAAATCGCCGGCCGTCCGTCGAAGCCAGGCAACGTCAGCGCATACACGGTGTAGTCATGCGAGAAGAGCGCGATCTGACCGCTCCATTCCCACGGTCCACAAGTAAGCCCGGGAATGAAGACGAGCGACTTGGGACCGCTGCCCCATTGCTGCACGTGCAACGATCCAACGTCGAACGTAGCAACCGGCGGCGGCAGCGGAGCCGGTACGCTGGCTCGCGCCACGACTGCGCAGGACATCCAAAACAGCGCGGCTGCGACGAGCGCTCTCGGTGACATTCTCACGATGCTCCCTTCAAGAATGATTGCAACTGTTTCACGTGACCGAGAAAGGCGTCTCTTCCGCGGCGCGTTAACCGGTAGCGCGACTGCGGCCGGCGTGCGACAAATCGTTTCTCTTCTTCTACGTAGCCGCTCTCGACGAGTTTCGAAAGGTGAGCGCCGAGATTGCCTCCGGTCGTTTCGGCGGCTTCGGCGAGAGCGGCGAACGTCATCCACTCACTTGCAAGCAATGCCGCGACGACACCGAGCCGAACCTTTGAAAGAAGCATGTTGTCCATTGCGTCAGCGCGCAAGCAGCTCGCTCACGCCAAATCCGGCGTATCCCAGATAGAATCCCGCGGCAAGTACGTACCCGACGGCGGCGGGCGAGAAGTTTGCAACGACGAGAGAGACGATGAGAACGACTCCTCCGGCGAGCGCGCGACGATTTTCGTGCAGCCCGATGTAAAGAAGCACGATTGAGGCCGCGACGGTCCAGATCGCTCCCATGCCGTAGACCGGAAACAGATTCCATCCGCCGACGTTCGCGATGAAGGCTACCGCCATCGCCACCCAGAGAACGTTGAGAAACTCGCGGTCGAGAAACGTCATTCCGCAGTCGAGCGATCTCAACCGTCTCCCATACACGGCGCTGAACGCTACGGCGCCGAATAACAGCGCAGCCGCTATCCACTGCGTCCAGCCGGGCGCCACTCCTCTGCCGATGAGACCGTAGATCAAATCTGTGGAACCTGCGGCAAGACCCCAGACGATAAAGAATATCGCCTGTGCTCGTAACGGCAGCTCACGCGTTGACGCCGCGACGATGCGGTCCGCCATCTCCAGGTGCTCCCGAGCTTGAGACCGATCCATAAGTCCTCCGAAGTAGAATAGTCTGTTTTTTAGAGTATTCTACCGTCCGCGCTCTCTAGAGTCAAGCTCGTCGCGAGGTTGTCATCCCGAGCGTAGGAGCCGACGTGTCATCCCGAGCGTAGGGAGCGTAGCGACCGAAGTCGAGGGACCGCGGGCCATCCCTCGACTCCGCGCCTTCGGCGCTACGCTCGGGATGACAAGTGTGGCGTTGACACCCCAAAACAGCCCTGGTATCGTACCGAAGTCATGTATGCGATCATCGAGACCGGCGGCAAGCAGTATCGCGTCGCGGAAGGCGACGTCATCCGCTGCGACGTTGCAGGCGATGCCGGCTCGGAGGTGACCTTCGATCGCGTCGTTCTCGCGGGCTCGGACGGCGACGTCAAAGTGGGCACGCCGACGGTCGCGAAGGCGGCGGTGCGCGGAACCGTGCTGCGGCGAGCGCGCGACAAGAAGATCCTGGTCTTTCACTACAAGCCCAAGAAGCGCGTGCGCAAGCTTTCCGGGCATCGGCAGCACTTCGCCGAAGTGAAGATCACGAAGATCGACCTGTAGGCGGTTGCTCGAGATAACGTTTTATCGAGACGCGCGTAAGCGCGTCTTTTCCATTGTCGCCGCTGGCCATGCGGACTGGGAACGCCATGGCAAGGACGTCGTCTGCGCGGGGGTTTCAGCGATTTTGCAGGCCGCGCGGCTAGGTCTCGAAGAGCACGCTCGGCTATCTCTCGACGCTAACTCTGCGCCGGGCGAGCTGCGCCTTCGATGGACGCCCGCAGCGGGAGACAACGCTTCCGTGCGCGCGATCGTCGCAACCGCCGAACTCTCGATCGCACAGATCGCGCGACAGTATCCGCGCCACGTTCGCCTGCGGCGGCGCTCCGCGAAAACCGGGTAAGAATACCGGCATCGCGAAGGAGAGGGGTATGTCAGAGAGTTTTCGCGCCAAACCGCCCGAGCCGCCCTGGTCGACGTCCGAGCCTGGAAGCAACGGCTATCAAGGTCCTTTTGCGGCGAACGCTTCGTCGAGCTACGAGCGCGTCGACTCCGACGGGCGCGAGGTCGGCAAGGCGTTGCTCTTCGGATTGCTCGGCGGCATCGTTTCTGCTGCTGGATATCTCGTTTATCGCAGGCTTCCCGAGGAGCAAAAAGAGCGCATCAACCAACAGGTTCGGGCAGCCGTCCAGCAACGCATCACGGAGCTACGCCAGAACTTCAACATCTAGGCGCGGGGAGGCTTACTCCTTCGGGGGATCCTCGATGTCGGCCGCTCGTTCCATCTCGGCAACGAACGATTGCGACGTGTTCTGCACCTCGCGCATGATGCGGCCAGCCTGCCGCATGACCTTCGGCAGACGCTCCGGCCCAAAGAGCAGCAGGGCGAGCACTGAGATGACGAGGACGTCAGGAACGGAGAACACTTAGGGAGCCTCGCACGGAGCCTTCGGCAGGGTCCACCTGCGGACCCGTGCAAAGCCTGCCGTTCGCCCGTGAAAATCATCTACACGCGGGGCAACCGAACCGAGACGCTCGCCTCCTTGGCGACGTTGCGCAAGATCTTGCATCGTTTCGTCGCCCACCGCGTCTTCTATGAAGTCTCCACGCGATGCAAACGCGGGCACGAGTTTCTCTCCGCGAAGAACGTCTTCGTCGTTGGCTCGATCGAAATTACGAACTACGAACATTTGCGCATACTCGTCTTCGACGCGCACAATCCCGCCCATTCGATCGAGATCGTCAATCCGCAGACGATGCGAATCTACGACGAGCTTCCCGGGCGCGGTTTCGCCGTTTCGTTCGTCAGCGAGGATCAGCCGGGCATCGAGACGCGCTGCTATCTGCGCGACGAAGGCGAAGACGACGATGCAATGAAGTCGCAGACCGGCCTGGAGAAGATCTCGCTACCGCAGCTCTTCGAGTATCTGCAAGAGATCACGACCGCACAAACGCCTGCGCGAAAGTGACTCCGCTCCGAATCGACGTCGTCACGCTCTTTCCGGAGGTCTTTGCGCCTTTTGTCGGGCTTTCGATCGTCGGGCGAGCTGTTGAAGCGGGCCTCGTTGACGTCCGCTATCATCATCTCCTCGACGCTTTGGAAGGAACGGAGCGCGCAGACGATGCGCCGTTTGGCGGCGGAGCGGGCATGGTGATGCGGCTGGCGCCGCTCGCGCGCGTCCTTGACGCGCTGCTCGCAGAGAGAGAGCGCAGGCGCGCGATCGTCGTGCCGTCTCCTGCGGGAAAGACGTTCGACCAGAACGATGCCAGGCGTCTCGCGTCACTCGAACAGGTCGTCTTCGTCTGCGGTCACTACGAGGGAATCGACGAGCGCCTCGGTGCCTTGTATCCGATCGAGGAGTACTCGCTCGGTGATTTCGTCCTCACGGGCGGAGAGATTCCGGCGCTCGCCTTCCTGGACGCGACGGTTCGTCTCGTCGACGGCGTCGTCGCCCTCGAGTCACGAGAGGCGGAGTCGTTCACGACGGACCAACTCGACTATCCCTGCTACACGAGGCCGGCGGTCTTCCGCGGGGTCGCCGTCCCGGAGGTCCTCCTCTCCGGCAACCATGCCGCCATCGCCGCTTGGAGACGCGAGGAGGCGCGCCGCCGCACGGCCGAGCGCCGCCGAGACACGACGTAGCGTACTTCGTTCGCTGCGCTCGGGATGACAAGGGCTGCCCACGCATGCTATTATCCCGTGGCCATGAACGTAATCGATCTCTTGAGCCGCGAGCAGCGCAAGGAAGGCCTTCCCGAGTTCCGCACCGGCGATACGGTCCGCGTCTATTCGAAAGTCGTCGAAGGCGGCAAAGAGCGCGTGCAAATGTTCGAAGGCGTCGTGACCGTGCGCAAGGGCACGGGAAGCAACGAGTCGATTACGGTGCGCCGCGTCGCGCACGGCGTCGGCGTCGAAAAGACGTTCCTGCTTCACAGCCCGCGCGTCGAGCGCGTCGAGGTGAGCAAGCGCGGTGTCGTGCGTCGAAGCCGCTTATATTACTTGAGCGAGAAGGTCGGCAAAGCCGCACGCATTCGGGAGAAGAGGACCCAGAAATAAACCGCGCGCGACTCATCGTCGAGATGGCGGTCGCGCTCGTCCTCATCCTGCTCTTTCTCGGCACGTTCGTCGTACGTCTGTATTCCGTTCCGTCCATCTCGATGATTCCGACGCTCCAAGTGACTGACACCGTGTTGGTCGACGTTGCCGCGTACCGGCTGCACGCGCCGCGTGACGGCGACATCGCGGTCTTCGTGCCGCCCATCGACTCGCACGGCATTCCCTTCATCAAGCGCGTCGTCGGCGTTCCCGGCGACGCGATTCGCATCACCGACGGCGTACTCTACCGCAACGGCCGCATGGTTCCCGAACCGTACGACAACGAGCCGCCGAACTACGATCTTTCCATTGCGCGCGATACGATTTTTGTCGATGGAACGCCGCTCGACCCGGCATCCGCCGACATTCCGCCGAAGTCGATGTGGCAGAGCCCAAATCGCGTGCCGGCAGGCTTTTACCTCGTGCTCGGCGACAATCGGAACTATTCCGATGATTCGCATCTCTGGGGTTTTGCGCAGTTTCATGGACCGTACGTTGCCGGTCCGCTCTCGCGCAAGCGCCAAGAGGCGCTCTTCATCGGCCGCGCGGTGATCGTGCTCTGGCCGCCCAGCCACGTCCGCTTCCTGCACTGAGGAGTCTGAATCGCAGCCATGACGCCCTACGAACTGCTCATCTTAGTTGGCATCATCGCCGTCGCGCGGCTGCTGCTCAGCATTCCGGGGTTCGTCGTCCGTTCCCACGGAAAGACTCGAACGATCGCGCACGAGTACCTCGACCCTTTCATCATCGCCGGCCTTGCCGCGTGGCTCCTCATCACGTTCGTCGCGCGAACGTACTACATTCCCTCGGCCTCCATGGTGCCGACGCTCGCCGTTGGCGACGTGCTCCTCGTCGACAAGTTCGAGTATCGCTTTCACGCTCCGCACGAAGGTGACGTCGTCGTCTTTCCTCCGCCGCTGCCGTCTCCCGACGACTTCATCAAACGCGTGATCGGCCTTCCCGGCGACACGCTGCGCATAACCAACGGCGTCGTCTATCGCGACGGCGTCGCCTTGCGCGAACCATACGAATCCGCTCCTCCCGGATACGACTTGGAGATTCGCAACTACGACATCTACGTGAACGACGGCGGCGGCTGGGAGCCGCTCGACCCCTCACAAGCAAATATTCCGCCGCGGTCGCAGTGGACGGCTCCGAACCGGATACCGCCGCACTGCTTCGTTATGCTCGGTGACAATCGCAACGACTCCGAGGACTCGCACATCTGGGGCTTCGCGCAGGACGCGGGGCGTTTTGCAAGCGGGCCGCGCCGCGGCGAACCTGCAGGGTTTACTGGGAGAGCGTTCCTCATCTTTTGGCCGCCCTCGCAGGTACGCGTCCTACACGGCTGAGAAATCGTTTCGTCGATGACGCTGCCGCTCAACGGCCGTCGCGTACTGAGCCTCATCCTCGAGATCGCGGTGCTCTGCATTCTCGTCGCTGCGTTCTTCGTTCGCACGCCTCAGGTCTCGGGGCGTTCGATGGCGCCGCAGATTTCGTCGGGCGAATACGTGCTCATCGACACGCTCGCATACAAGATCGGTGCGCCCGCTCGCGGTGACATCGTGGCGTTTCGCCGCAATGAAGATCCGGCCGACGGCATGGAGCCGACGACGTACATCAAGCGCGTCATCGGGCTTCCCGGCGATCGCGTCGTCATTCGAAGCGGAACCGTCTATGTGAACGGAACGGCGCTCGTCGAGCCGTACGTGCGTTTTCGCGACCACGCGAGCTTCGCGACCGTCACGGTTCCTCCAGGTGAGCTGTACGTGCTCGGCGACAATCGCGCCGACAGCGAGGACTCGCGCGTCTTCGGATGCATCTCCGAACGGAGCGTCATCGGAAAAGCCCTTGCCGGCATTTGGCCTCCGCGTGCCGTCGGAAATCTCTAGCACCGCGACGATCCAGTGGTATCCCGGCCATATGGCGCGCGCGATGCGCCATATCGGCGATGCGGTACGACTCGTCGACGTCGTCGTGGAAGCAATCGACGCGCGCGTGCCGCGCAGCGGCGCAAATCCCGCGTTGCGCCGTATGATCGGGCGCCGGCGGCACGTCGTCATCCTCACGCGCAGCGACCTCGCCGACCCTGCGGCGACGCGCGCGTGGATCGCGTCGTTTGCGGCGCGTGGGCTCACGGCGCTCGCGGTAAACGCGCGAGAACCACATGTCGTCGCGCGGCTCGGCAGTCTTCTCCGCGTCGAGGGCAAGGCGACGGCACGAGCGATGGTCGTCGGGATTCCCAATGCGGGCAAGTCGACGATCGTCAATGCGCTCATCAAGCGGACCGCGGCGAAGACCGAGCGCCGCGCGGGCGTCACGATGCGCACGCAGTGGTTTCGTCTCTCGGCGTCCGTCGAGCTCATGGACACGCCCGGCGTGCTCGTTCCAAAGATCGCCACGAAGGCAGCGCAGTGGAAGCTCGCGGCCGTCGGCGCGATTCCTCCTGAACGTTACGATCCCGAGGAGGTTTCGCGATGCGTTGCGCGGTGGGCGAGCGAGCGCGGCCTGCGCGGCGTTCCGTCTGTGGAGAACTTTGTCAAGGAGCGCGGTTTCGTGCGGCGCGGCGGCAAGGTCGACGCGCACAACGCGGCGCAATCCTATCTTCGAGCGTTCGAGCAGGCAAAGTTCGGGCGCGTCTCACTCGAGCTGGCGGATGACGCAGAAGCAACGTAAGGCAAAGACCAAATACGAGCGCGAACGACGCCGATTACACCGCCTTCATCGTTTTGAGAACGCGGCGCGCGGGCGTGGATTCATCTACGTCGGTGGCGTCGACGAAGTAGGACGCGGTCCGCTGGCGGGGCCTGTCGTGGCGGCGTGCGTCGTTGCCTCGAAGCCGCTACTGCTGCACGGCCTCAACGACTCCAAGCAGGTGCAGCCGGAACTGCGCAAGCGGCTCGCGGACGAAATCAAGACGCGAGCGGACTGCTGGGCTATCGGAGAGGCCTCGGTTGCCGAAATCGACCGCTTAAACATCTATTACGCAAGCATCTTGGCCATGGAGCGTGCGATCGCGGCACTTCCCCGTATGCCTGAGTACCTTATCACCGACGCCGTGAGAGTTCGATCGTATCAGGGTCCGCAAGAACCGCTTATCAAGGGCGACGCGCGTTGCGCGGTCGTCGCGGCTGCCTCCATCGTCGCGAAAGTCTACCGCGACGCGCTGCTGGAAGAGCTCGACCGCGAGGATCCACGCTATGGATTTGCCTCGCACAAAGGATATTCGACGCCGGAGCATCTCATCGCGCTCGAGCGCTACGGACCGTGCGTGCACCATCGCGCGCACTGGCGGCGCGTGCAGGCTGTGATGCTCGAGCTCTTCGGAAACGCGACGAATGACTAGCACGTCGCGGAAAGGGTGCGACGGCGAAGCGCACGCCGAAGCATTCTTGCGATCGTGCGGATATCGTGTCATCGACCGTAACGCGCGCCTTCCCGGCGGCGAGATCGATCTCGTCTGCCTCGACGGCACGACCGTCGTCTTCGTCGAGGTGAAGCGGCGCGACGGCGCACGCTTCGGGTCCGCGCTCTCCGCAGTAGGCGCAAAGAAACGCGCGCGTCTGCGAGCGCTTGCAGCCGATTACGCGCAAATCGTCGCGCCCGGCTTGCCGCTGCGCTTCGACGTCGTCGCACTCGACGGAGCGCAAACGACGTTGCATCGGAACGCCTTCTGATGGCAGCAGCGCACGCCGGCGAAGCGCGCCGTCCCGAACTGCGGCGCGCGGTTACGCCGTGGGGCTCTTTCGCGTGGGGCTACTCCGACGTCGGCGCCGATATTTTCGTTGGGCTCGGTCTCGTCCTTGCAGCTGCCGCCGGCGCATCGAACGTTGCGTTTCTCTTCGCCGGTATCGTCTACGTCTGCATCGGGCTCGCGTACACGGAGCTTGCCGCCGCCTATCCTTTCGCCGGCGGAGGCTCGTACTTCGTGCTGCGCGGGCTCGGCGACATCTTCGGATTCATCGCAGGCTGGGCAGTGCTCTTGGACTTTACGATCGACATCACGCTCTTCGCGTGGAGCTGCGTCGACTATTCGGGACAGCTCGCTCCGGTGCTCGTCGGCTCCGTCCATCCGTGGATCCACTTTTTTGCCGCGCTCGGGTTGATCGTCGGGTTGTGCGCCCTCAACGTCGTCGGCGTGCGCGAGAGCACGGCGTTCAATGGCGTCGTCTCCGCGCTCGACGTCGTCAGCGAAACGACGATCCTATGTCTCGGATTTCTCTTCGCGTTTCGCCCGGACTTGCTCGTGCACAACATGACCGTCAGTTGGCCGACGCCGTATCAGCTGATGCTCGGAACCTCTCTCGCGATCATTTCGTTCGTCGGCCTCGAGTCGATCTCGCAGGCGGCGCAAGAGACATATCGGCCGTCGTCGATTATCCCGCGTACCTCGACGGCGCTGATCCTCACGATTCTCATCTTCGCGCTCTCGTATTCGAATCTCGCGCTCGGCATGCAGCCGTGGCATCCGATTCTCGGCGCGCACGGGCACCATCTCCAGTTCTGGCAGATATTCCCCGGAAACGCCGACAATCAAGGCAAGGCCGTCGCGCTTCTCGCAGCGCAGGTTCCGTATTGGGGCGCCGTCGCAGCGCTTTACGTGCCGGTGCTCGGAGCGATTTTGGTGCTCATCTCCTCGAACTCGGGCGTCTTCGGCAGCTCGCGCATCGCGTACGCAATGAGCCGCTCGAATCTGTTACCATCGCTCTTCCAGCGCGTACACCCACGGTTTCGGACGCCCGTCGTCTCGCTCGTCGCGTTCTGCGGCCTCGCAGCCATCACGCTTATCTTCGCGGCGTTGCCGTCGCTCTTTCCCGGTGCGATGCACTTCTACGCGCGCGTCTTCCACGGCGAGAGCGGACTCGATTTTCTCGCCGATCTCTACGCCTTCGGAGCGGCGACGAGTTACTCGTTCGTCTTCCTCGCGCTCATCGCGCTGAGGCTCGTCGACCCGCACAGTCCGCGCAAGTTCAAGATCCCGCTCAACATTCCCATTCGTTTTCGTTCCGAGCAAACATCGATACCGGTGCTCGGCATCGTGGGCTTCATCGGCATCTTCTCGATTCTCGTCTTCACGCTCATGACGCATCCGATCGGACGCGTCGCGGGGCCGGCGTGGCTCGTCGTCGGCGTCATTCTCTACTTCATCTACCGTAAACATCGGAAGCTGCCGTTCTTACACTCGCAGCCTCACGATTGGCGTCAAGATCAGGAAGAGATCCTCCGCACGTCGGGCGATCTCGAGCTTCTCGATCAATACCATGCCGCGCTCAAGGCCGCCGACGAGCGAAAGGCGACCAATGCGTAGCATGCTCGTGTTACGCGGAGCCTTTGCGGTTCTTTACATGGTGGCAGGTGCCATCATCATCGCCGAGATGGCCCTGACGTCGCTGCACGCAGGTTTCAAAGTGGTGACCGGCATCGTTCTCGGCGTCGCGATGATCGCGCTCGGCGTGCACAGGCTCTCGCTTATCGCACGAATGCGAGGGAAGGCGTGATTCAGCTGGGCGGGGGCGTTCAGGCGACGGTCGTCGGCGCAGCCGCCGCAGTCGTTATCGCATCGCTCATCGCACTTACGTTCTGGTGGATGCTGCACCCACCGGCGTCGTTCGTCGAGAAGCAGGCAAAAGAAGCGGAGAGCGAGCTCGAGCGAATGGTCGGCTCGATCGTCGTCGTCTTCACGCCCGAGATCGCGTCGTCTCACATGATGGCGCTCGCGGCGAAACTCGCGCGCGGCGAACGCTCGGACTTGCTCGCGCTCTACGTGGTAGAGCTTCCGTATACGCTACCGCCAGACGCCGAGATGCCGCAGGAAGAGCGCAGCGCGCTCGATGCTCTCGGCGCCGCCGAGACGATCGCGAAGAACAACGGCATCTCCATTCGCACGGAGATCATCAAAGCGCGATCGACAAAGCAGGCTGTGCTCGACATCGCCAAACGTGAGCGCGCGAATCTTCTCGTGCTCGGAGACTATCGCGAAGGCAAATATCTCGGCTCGCCGCTCAGTCGAACGATCGAGGAGATCGCCGCGGACGCAAAGTGCGACGTCCTCATCGGCGTCGAGGGAAAACACGGTACGCTTCTCGTTGGAGAGCCGGAGACAGAAGGCGAAGTTTCACCGCCTCCGGCTTTCTGATACGCCAGAACCGCCACGTTCCAAGGTGGAGAACTGAAGCCACCAGAGCCCAGACCGTAGTCGCGATTACGCGACTACCGTGATTGGGTCGCGGAGCGAAATCAGCCGACAAAGGAGAGTACGAAGGCGGCGTAATCGCCGGCTTAGGCCGAACCGAATTTACAGCAGATTTGGGACTTGACTCGAAACACACGCAACAAGAAAGCCGCTGCACTGCGGAAAGTTGCATGATATAAATGAATCAGCTACGCTGCTCCGCAGCGTTCGCCCGGAGACGGACACGACCTCGCACGGTCACATTTGTCATAATACTCGGGAAATAAGGCAGAGGCATCGACGGAATAATTCCTGGGCCGCTCCCGACCGTCGGAAGGTATTGGAGGTTGAGCGGCCACCACGGCTGCTCAACCTCCGGCGCATCGTCACGGAAAGCTCGTCCAGCTGTCACAGCCTAGAACATGATGCAGGAACTGCATCGCCAGGAAAAGGGCCGTTGTCGCCGTAATCGCAGTTAATCTAAACCGCCTCAATGGTTGTTTCCTTGCGATGTCGTCAGCGGTGTACCGCGTCGTCTTTATCATATAGAACAATCCGAAACCTACGTAAAAAACAATGGCAATACAACTCCCAAAGTACGTAGCGCCGCACATAATTTCTTACAGCCGCATCACGTTGGTCCAACGATGGGGTACATCGCAGCGGCCCGTTTCGCGGGCCGAAAATGTGAGTCCGCTGGTCTGGATGACCTGAGGTGGCTTTTTGCACAAGGAGGAATTGTGAGCAAGTGTGATGTCAGTGCTTTCTTGCAAATTCCTGTGGCGTGAGATTTCCGAGCGACGAATGCGGGCGAACCTCGTTGTAGTCCTTCCTCCAAGCTTCAGCTACCTCTCGAACGTGCTCGATCGTACGAAACGTATGAGCGTTGAGCAGTTCGTCGCG
>JASHPC010000044.1 GCA_030038335.1 Vulcanimicrobiota bacterium | reverse complement strand
GGAACGTTCTGGGAAGGCATCGACGTTGCAGGCGATCAGCTCTCTTGTGTCATCATCGACAGACTGCCGTTTCCGTCGCCGTCGGATCCGCTCGTGGCGGCGCGCATCGCTTCTTTGGAGTCGCGCGGACTCGACGGTTTCGACGAGTACATGATTCCAGCAGCGACCGTTCGCTTGAAGCAGGGCTTCGGGCGTCTCATTCGCAATACCGCGGACCGTGGCGTCGTGGCATTGCTCGACGGTCGTGCCGCCGCAACGCGTTTCGGAGCGACGATTCTCGACGCTCTTCCGAATGCAACGCGCATCGATCACTTGGACGAACTGACGGAGCTTTTCGAGTGAAATATTGGACACGGTTTTGCGCACTCGCCGTAGCGGCGAGCATGCTGCTTCCCCAAAGTGCACTTGCATGGGGAGCGAAGGGCCACACGATGATCAATCTCCTCGCGGCACAGTCGTTGCCGGCGGATATGCCTGCGTTCATCCGCACCGATGCGGCGTCAAAGGAGATCGGCGCGCTTGGCCCCGAGGAAGACCGGTTAAAGGGCGCCGGGGAATCGTGGGACTCCGACAACGATTCCGGCCACTATCTCGACATCGGCGACGATGGAACCATCGACGGCGTGCGTCTCAGCGCATTACCGCCGAACATGAGCGCCTATGCCGTCGCGTTGGAAGCGGCGCATACGACGCCGTGGCACGTGGGCTATCTTCCGTACTCGATCATGGACGGCTTCGAGCAGCTTCGCGAGGATTTTGCGTACTGGCGTATCGATCAATACGGCAGCCTGCATGCGTCCGATCCGGCGCTGCGCGCGCGTTTTGCGGCAGACGCAGCGCTTCGTGAGACGCTCACGATCCGCGATCTCGGCGTGTGGGGGCACTTCGTCGGTGACGCGTGCCAGCCGCTTCACGTGACGGTCCACTTCAACGGTTGGGGAAACTATCCGAATCCTCACGGATACACGCAGCAGCACATCCACGGTCTCTTCGAGAGTGAGTTCGTCGATCGATACATCGACGCAAGCATGGTGCTCGCGCTCGTTCCGTCAGCGAGCACGCTCGAGCAGCCGGCGGCGCTGCTCTCTCAGAACGAAATCGCCTCGATGACGTCGACGTACTTGGCAGGCTCTGCAGCCGCCGTCGAACCACTCTATCAAATCCAGCAGCGCAACGGCTTCGAGACGGGTTCGCGCGAGGCTATCGACTTTACGGCGCATCAACTTGCGCGCGGCGTCACGGAACTGCGCGACCTCAGCGATCTGGCGTGGAAGGACAGCCTCTACGCGGACGTCGGCTATCCGTCGGAAAAGGTGCAGGACATCGTTACGGGGCGCGTGCCGCTTTCGGCGTCATTGCTCGGAACCGTTTGATCAGCCAGGCGAGTCCCTCGACGTAGCGCGGACCAGGGCGTTCGAGCAGCGCTGCATTCTTGATGACGAACACGTAGCCTAGCCGTACGGCGCGCAGGCTTCGCCACGGCTCGCGACCGAGAGCGCTCGCGAGCTGCGTCGACGGATCCGTCACGATGGCGTCAGGTTGAGCGCGCAGGAGCGCTTCTGCGCTGTACTCGCCATACGCCGAGCGCAGTGCTCCCGCTGCGTTGCGCGCGCCTGCTAACCGGAGCAGCGTTGCGATGTACGAGGAGTTCCCGACGGTCCATATTGGCTGCGTGCCGATGACGACGAACACAGACGGCGGGCGCTGCCAATGCACCTCGCTTGCCTCCAGGCGCGCAGTCTGCGCGCGCAACGATTTGACGAGCTGCGCTGCCGCGACGCCGTGGCCGCTTAACACGCCAAGACGCTGCAGATTCGAGAAGACGTCGGCGTACGTCTCGTCAGGAAGCGTCTCGATGTCGATGCCCGCACTCTGGAGAGGCACGAGAAAGCGCATCTGTGCCGGAATCGCGACGACGAGATCCGGGTGCAGCGCGACGATTCGCTCCGCGTCGACGCTCGCAAAATCGGCGACGCGCGGAACCGAACGAACCGCCGCAATATCGTCCGTAGCGGTTGAAACGCCGACGATCTGTTTGGCGGCGCCGATGCCGACGAGATCTTCGACGAACGAGGGCATGAGCGCGACGATACGCGGCCGCTGCGGCAACGCACGTAGAGAAGGAGAGGCCGAACAGGCAGCAAGAGCTGCGAGCAGCAGGAGTGCGCAGCGTCGCATGCAATGTGGGCCGCGTAAGCTTGCGCGGGAAGCCGGTGAGATGCCGGCACGGTCGCGCCACTGTATGCGGTGAACCCGCGAGTCAGGATACGCAGCAGGCTTTACGAGCATCATCCGCCTCGCGTCAAGGAAGGGAATGCCATGATCATCGCACCGCTTTTTGCGGCGCTTCTCGCCGCCGCGCCTGCTCCGTCGCCCTCGCCGACGCCCACGTTGAAGCCCATCGCGCACGTCGTCACGAGCGATCGCTCGCAGGAGTCGCTCGCGCGCACGGCGCGCACGACGTACGTGATCACGCGAGACGACATCGTGCGCAACGGTTATCTCACCGTCGCCGAAGCGCTCGAGCATACGCCGGGCGTCGACATCGAAACCTATGGAGGATTCGGCTCCCTCTCAAGCGTCAGCATCCGCGGTTCGTCGAGCTCGGAGGTGCTCATCTTGCTCGACGGCATGCCCGTGACTGGATCGCAGATCGACTCGCTCGACGTCGGGCAGATTTCAACCAGCGGCATCGAGCGCATCGAAGTGGTCGAGGGCGGCGGATCGACGCTCTACGGGTCGGGCTCGATCGGCGGCATCATCAATATCATCACCGCGAATCCGCAGCGTTCGACCGCTACGATCGCGGACGGATCGTACGGCGAGAAGGCGCTCGACCTCGAGACACCGTTTCTCTCCTTTGCTCGAACGATTGCGGCAAACGACTATCCGGT
>JASHPC010000043.1 GCA_030038335.1 Vulcanimicrobiota bacterium | reverse complement strand
TACGAACGCAACCGCGCTCTCATGGATCCGCTGACTGGAAGCGGCGAGCCCTTGACGAATCCGCGCCCCGGTCATGCCGACTATGCCGGCGCGCTGAAATACCGGCAACGCGATCTGCGCAACATTCTCGAACGCGCGTCGGCGCGTGAAACGGCGATGCGCGTTTGCCTCGGCGCCGTCTGCGCCGAGTTTCTCGGGGCGCTCGGGATCGTGACGCGCAGCATCGTAACCGCTATCGGAGGCGTAACGGCGCCTCCTTTCGACGAATGGAACCAAGAAGACGTCGAAGCGAGCGACGTGCGTTGTCCGGATGGTGAAAGCGCGCGCGCAATGGTCGCCGCGATCGACGCGGCGAAAGCCGCCGGCGACACGTTGGGCGGTACGTTCGTGGTTCGCGTCGACGGCATGGCTGCCGGCATCGGGAGCAATCGCCAACCATCGCAACGTCTCGATGGCGTGATCGCTGGCGCGGTCATGGGCATGCAGACGGTCCGCGCGGTCGAGATAGGAATTGGGAGCGAGGCCGCGCGCCTTCCAGGATCGGAAGCGCACGATCGTTTCTCGCTCGACGCAAGCGACGGTGAAGCGCGCGTTGTGCGTCCGAGTAATCGCGCCGGCGGAATCGAAGGCGGCATGTCAAACGGCGAGCCGGTACTCGTGCGCGTCTCGATCAAGCCGATACCGACGTTGATGAAGGCACCTCCCTCGGTGAATCTCCACGCGCGCGCGGAGGCGCCCGCGACGATCGTGCGAAGCGACGTCTGCGTCGTTCCGGCGGCCGCTATCATCGGAGAAGCCATGGTGCGTCTGGCGATCACCGGCCCGGTTCTCGAGAAATACGGCGGCGACTCGCTCGAAGAGACGTTGGATAACCTGCGTCGATCGAAGGACGCAGCAGCACGACTCTTCTCGTGAGGCACATCGCACTCGTGGGTTTCATGGGCTCCGGTAAATCGACGATCGGAAAAGCGCTTGCACGCCGGCTGGGATGGCCGCTCGTCGACACGGACGCAGAAATCGTCCGCAAGCATGGGCCTATCGACGAAATCTTCTTGCACGAAGGCGAGCACGCGTTTCGCGGTTATGAAGAAGCGGCAGTGGCGCGCGCAATCGATTCGGACGTGGCGTCGGTCGTTGCCGTCGGCGGCGGCGCTCCGTTGCATGCGCCGACGGGTCGCATTCTGCGCGAAGGCGCATATCGCGTCTTTCTCTCCGTAAGCGTCGAGACGATCGAGAGCCGAGTTCGCAAGTCCCAGTACGTGCGCCCCGTGCTCGGCGGCTCACCGACGCGCGAACAAATCAACGAGCTGTATCGCAAGCGGCTTCCCGTGTACGAGAGTTCCGACGCCGTCGTCGACTGCGAAGGGCTCGGTGCGGAAGAGGCGGCGCAGCGAATCTACGACCGCTTGCGTGACGCAGAGATCGTGTCGTGACGTTTCAAAACGAAATCCTCGGATATCCGGTCGTCGTCGCAGCCGACGCGCTTCCAATCGCGCGCCGCGCGATCAGAGCAAGGGGCGTGCCGTTCGTCGTGCTTCACGACGCGCAGCCGGAGATCGCCGCTATCGCGCGTTCGCTTGCGCGCGGATCGCAAGCGACGATCGCGTTTGACTTAGGAGAGCGCAGAAAACGCCTGGCAACGGTCGAGCGCGTCCTCGATGCCCTCGCTCAGGCCGGGGCGGAGCGGTCGACACTCGTCGTCGGAGTCGGAGGCGGCGTCGCGTCCGATCTCTTCGGTCTTGCTTCAGCTCTGTACATGCGTGGTGTCGCGTTTCTGCACGTCGCGACCTCGCTCGTTGCGATGGCCGATGCTGCGATCGGCGGCAAGACCGCCGTCGATCTCACTGCCGGGAAGAATCTCGCGGGAGTCTTCAGGGATCCCATCGGCGTCTTCGCGCACGTGAACGCCTTGCGGACGCTGCCGTTGCGCTCCGTACGCGAAGGGCTCGCCGAGATTCTGAAAGTCGCGATCGTCGGCGGCGGCGATCTCTTTGAAGCGCTCGAGGAGCTTGCGGCGCACGAGTTCTCGCGCTGGCCGTGGCCGTCGATCGTTGCAGCCTCGGCCGGCATCAAGGCAAGCATCGTCGCGCGCGACCGGCTGGAATCCGGAGAGCGCGCACTGCTCAACCTCGGTCATACGTTCGGACACGCCTACGAGCGCGCGAGCGGTTACGCCATCACGCACGGCGCTGGCGTCGCGCTCGGACTGCGCGCCGCGGGACTCCTCGCGCTGCGCCTGGGACGTTTTTCGGAACGCGAGCACCTGCGCGTGCTGGCGTTACTTGCGTTGCTGAAAATGCCGCTCTACACGAGTGTTCCTGCGCGGGCGTTTCTCGCGGCGGCGGCTCACGACAAGAAGCGACGCAACGGCGTCCCGCGGTTCGTGTTGCCAAACGCGATCGGCGACGTCGCATACGGGATAGAAGCGTCTCGAAAGGATGTTCTCGCCGTGGCGACGCTCATGCAGCGAGCCCCCGGCGCGCGAGGATAAACGCCGGCCGTGCGACTCGTGGACGCGGTCGTCGCGATGCGATCCTCGCGTTTCGACGTTCCTCTCACGTACGAAGCAGGTGTCTCCGACTTGCGCGTGGGCGAGGTCATCCGCGTTCCGCTGGGGCGGCGTGAGATGCTCGCGTACGTCGTGCGGTCCCCGTACGAAGGAACTCCCCCGCTTGGCGTGCGCGCTGTGAGCGGACGGCTCGACGTGCCGCCCGCCTTCGACGAAACGGGGCTTGCGCTGGCACGATTCGTTGCCGACGCGTATCTCTGCACGTTGAGCGAAGCACTCGGTGCCGTCGTGCGCGCCGAGGCGTTGCCACGCATCGCCGATGTCGTCGTTCGTGCGGCAGCGTTTCCGCATCCGGTGCGCTATCCGTCGGTGCCGCAGCGGCTCCTCTCGCTGGTTTGGAACGATCTCGACGAGAGCTTTCCGCTCGAGCGATTATTGCGCCATCCAGAGGCACGACGCATCGCGGATCGCGCGACGTTGTTGCGCCACGTTGCCAAGCTCGTGCGGAGCGGCGACCTGGAGAAGAGGCGCCGTCTCGTCGACGCGCGCGCGCATGCATACAGGATTCGCCTGCTGTCCGTTGCGAGTACGGCCCCGAAAGGAAAGAAGGCTCGTGCGCTCTACGATCTCGTTGCGTTGGCAGGGACCGTTCCTTACGCGGATGCGGTGCTCGCTGGGTTTTCGAGCGCAGTCATCGCACGGTGCGTGCATGCCGGCTCCCTGCGCGAGGAGCTTCGCTCGCCGCAGCGCGCGACGTCTACGACTTCAGAGATCGGGCACGTTTCATCCGTCGAGCAACAGAGGGCGATCGAGCAGATCGAGGCGAGCGTGCGTGCACGCAGTTTCGCGCAGACGTTGCTGTTCGGGGTGACGGGCAGCGGCAAGACGCTCGTCTACCTTCGCGCAATTGAGTCTGTCGTTCGCGGCCGAGGGAAGGCGATCGTGCTCGTGCCCGAGATTGCGCTAACGCCGCAAACCGCTGCGCGTTTCGAGGCTGTCTTTGGCGGTCGCGTCGCCGTCTTTCATTCGGGGCTTTCGGCGCGCGACCGCATCGACGCGTGGCAAGCGTGCGCGCGAGGTGAGATCGACGTCGTCGTCGGCGCGCGCAGCGCAGTCTTCGCGCCGTTACGGGACGTCCGGCTTCTCGTCGTCGACGAAGCGCACGAGAATACGTACAAACAGGACGTCGTGCCGCGCTATCATGCCGTTGCGGTGGCGCGAGAGCGTATGCGTCTCGAGAACGGCGTGCTACTCCTCGGCAGTGCGACGCCGTCACTGGAGTCGTATGCGGCGGCGCGCGCCGGCCGGCTCGCACTCATCGGGTTG
>JASHPC010000042.1 GCA_030038335.1 Vulcanimicrobiota bacterium | reverse complement strand
GGATACCCCCGCGCGGTCTTCGCGGCTTCGATCTTTTCCTCCAACGCCGTCAATGCAGTCGCAAGGGCTTGCGCGTACGTTGCATTGGTGGCGCTGCACGTTTGCAAGTCGTGCGAAACGGCGAATGGGTCCGATGGCGGTGATGTCGGCAACGGCGAGAAGAGCGCACGGAAGCCACCGCGGCCAGGTCCACCAGGACCGCCCGGCCCACCGGGTCCACCTGGCCCTCCGCCCGGTCCGTAGAAAGCAGTGCCGCGGGCACCGCGCGGAAGCTGGAACGCTGGCGCTGCCTGTTGCTGCTGCTCGCCTTGACCGAAGCGGACGGTGTACGTCACCTGGTACTCGCGCGGTTGCAGAGGACGAGCCAAGTTTGGAATGATCGTCCCGCCCTGTGTTGTGTACGGCACTTCCCATTCGGGGCTTGCGAAGACTCCGCCGTACTGATTCGTGATGTTGCTTAGCGCGATGGTGAGCGTTCCGTGCTCGAGTTGACCGCTTACGCCGGCGTCGAACGTAACGTACGACGGCAGATCGTTCGGATTATTGATGCTCGTGTACTGCGCGTCGAAGAGATATTCTAGCGGAGAGCTCGGCGCTTTGTAATCGAAGACGATCCCCGCTCGATGCAGCGGCGTGTTCGCCACCTGAACGCCCGAGATCACGAACGAGTACGGATTGTCGATGCGCGGATCCGTCGAGTAAATGACGGACCCGGTGATATTGTAAAACGGCTGAACGACGAGGTCGCCGAACGTGAGGTACGACGTCAGCTCCGCGCCTTGGTAGACGTGCTGCGTACCCGTAATTGGCGTCGAGAAATACAGCTGCGTCACGTTAAACGGCGTTCCCGGAGGCGCGTTGCATCCGGCCGAAGAGTCCCAGATTGGCTGTACGAGCGACGCGTATCCCGGGGGTACGACGCCAAGCGACGTCAACACGCTTCCGTTTACGTCGACGGGAAGGAGTACGTCGTTCTGCACCTGTCGGTAGACCGAAAGCGCGATGTTGCCGCCGAAGAGCGTGTGCGTGTAGTTCACGCGAAGCGAGTTCGACGAACTTGCGCCGGCTTGATCGCCCGGCGCGTTTCCGTACGCAACGTTGCCCGCGCAATCGAATCGCAGCGACGCAGGGTCGGTCAACGTCGTTTGGCGAGGACCTCCGGCCGCGACGCCGCTGAGCGCCCACGAAGCGGAGTACGTATCGCGCGGATTCGGCCGCCACGTTGCTGCCAGGCTTCCCAGCACCGTCGAAGGCGCGTACGAGGCGTGGCTTACGCCGAGCGCATCGGCAAGTGTCAGCTTGTCGGTAGAGTGAATCTCGTCATTTACTTGGATAGCGCCGTACGACGACTGCGACGAGCCGCTATAATATGGAATCGACTGCGGGACGAGCGGCGTATTCTGCACGCGGGTCGTCGTGTCGTACGCCTGCACGGATATCGTGTGGCGCTGGCCGGACGGCAGCGTCGTGTTGATCATGAATCCGTTCGTCCCGCTTGCATTCGCAACACCGTTAGGGCTCAGAACGCCGGCAACGTACCGGTTCAGCTCGTTTTGCAGGCTCTTCGAGTCCATTCCGTAGATCGATGCCTGCACCGTCGTCGCGCCGAGTAATGCGTCGTCAGTTAACGAGTAGAGCGAAAAGTTGCCCTGCATTCCGTTGTTCGGACCGTATCCACATGGGATCGTCCCGTCGAGCCGGAGGCAGACGAGCCCTGTGTCGACCGTCGATCCCATGAACATGCCGATTAGCGTCTGCGTGTCGCTGAGTTCGTAGTGCAGCTTTATCAGCTGACCGCCCGTCGAGTTCGCACCGTTGTGAATGTAGTCGAGTCCGCTCGCGTCGTCGTACCGCTCACCGTCGACCAGACTCGGCGTGTACCGGTCCGTGAGCTCGACAGCAATGCCGAGCTTTCCGTCCGATCCGGTCTCCGCGAGCGAATAGTTGTAACGCCCGTACGAGCCGTACGAGAACGAGCCGTACGAAAGCCAACTGAGAGTCGGCTCGAGCGTTGTGAAGTTCACGCCGCCGCCCAAACTGCCGGCTTGTGGACCCATATGGACTGACGCACCCATGAACAGGTCTGTCGCGAACCCGCGTAGATTACCGGCCGTCCCGGGTCCGTTGAGCGGAATCCCGTCGACTGTTAGCGCGGTCTGCGTCGGATCGTGCCCTTCGAGCGAGATCGTCTGCGTTGCGTCGCTGTCGTCGCTCGACGTCGACACGCTGACGCCGGAGAGTTTGTTCAGCGCATCGGCGAGGTCGCTCGACAGCCTTCGCTGCGCCGAGTCTTCACTGAGCGTGTCGGCGGAAACCGTCGTCGAAGAGTGCACGGTAACGTGTCCGATGATCTTGAGCGCCTGCGTGTTCGCCAGGGTGACGGCAACCTCGATCGCGCGTCCTTCGATCACCTCGAACTGCGGCGACGTGACGGCTTCGAAGCCCTCCCGAACCACGCGTGCGCGATAGATGCCGTCGGGAACGTCCGTGAAGAGCACTTCGCCGTTCTTGCCGGTCAACTCACTCGTGATAACCGGGCCGGAAAGCAAGACGCGCGCCAACTCGATCGGAGCCTTCGTGTTCTCGTCAGTGACGACGATGCGAATCTGCCCTTCGTCGCTTTGCTGCGCGAATGCGTAGAACGGCGAGCAAGCGGCGATGACGAGCGCAACCGTCGCGCAGCCGAGAAGGCGGCGTACCATCGTTCGCGATTGTCGCCGGATTCTCTGGATGAAACCTGAGAACGCGTCAGATCGTGATGAGAACGGTCGTACCCTTTCCGGGAGCGCTGTCGATTGCGATGCTTCCTCCGGCTCGCTCGACGGCCCGCTTCGCAATCGCAAGGCCCAGGCCGCTGCCCGCAATCTCACCGCGCTGATCGCCGCGGTAGAAGCGTTCGAACGCGCGTATGCGCTCGGGCTCGGACATTCCCGGGCCTTCGTCACGAACCGCGATCGTCGTATGCCCGTTCGTCCTCGTCGCCGCAAGGTGCACGGCGCTCTCAGGCGCATATTTCAGCGCGTTCTCGACGACATTCCAGAGTGCTTCGCCGAGCTCGGCACGGTCACCGACGATCTGCGTCGCGCCATCGACCGCGTAGTCGACGATGCGCTGCTCGTCCAGCCTGCGCGCGGCTTCGCATTGGGAGCGGAGAAGTTCGGCCACGTCGATCGGCTCCGCGCTCGGCGCGGACTCCGCGTCGAGCCTCGTCAAGCGCATGAGACGGTCGATGAGACCGCGCATGTGCTCCTTCTCGAGCGACATCGTCGCGAGAATCTGGCGCGCGACACGCGCTTCCTCGACCGCGCCTCGCCGCAACACGTCGATGTATCCGCCGATAACGGTAAGCGGCGTCCGCAGCTCGTGCCCGGCGTCGGCCACGAAGAGCCGCATTCGCTCTTCGACGGATCGGCGTTGCTCCATCGCCGATGCGACGGCGGCTGCCGCGTCGTTGTACGCCCTCGTCAGTGTGGCTATCTCATCTCCCCCCGCCATGACGAAACGCCGCTGCGTGTAATCGCCGTCGGCGAGCGCATGCAGCGAATCCGTAACGTCATTGAGCGGCCGGAGCGCCTGCCTTGCGAGCAGACGTCCGCCGAACCAGGAGATGCCGATTGCCGCAAGACCGACACCGATGACGACGAGCCAGTACGGCATGAGCGAACCCAACAGCAGCCACGGAGACGTCTCGATTGCGACAAATCCGCCGTCGACGGCAGTCACGCTGCGCGACGGCGGTCCGCGAGAGATCGGCGGCGCGCCCGGTGGTGGCGCAACGCCGAAGAGCCGCGGGAAGCGCGTGACGCCGGTCTCGGCTTCCATCTCATGTATGCGCAGCGCCATCATGCGGTCGAGCGCCGGCGGGTGCAACGTCTTGTCACCGGCAACGAACGCGCCCTCTTCGT
>JASHPC010000041.1 GCA_030038335.1 Vulcanimicrobiota bacterium | reverse complement strand
AGATGATCGCCGGTGTCGGTGCTGACTTTCTGCAGGGCGTTGGGAAAGTCGGCGAGCGGCTCATCATTCTCCTCGATCTCACGATGGTCATTACGGATCCGCAGCGCAAGGAGCTCGACGAGACATCCCTTTCACCGTAAGGGACGCCGGCAGGCGGCTCGCGCTTGCGGTCATAGAGCCGGATGGGGATTAAAAACTAATATATTAGTTGACAGTGCCGGCGAGCAGTGATACCGTGTTTCGTGAGTCGTTCGGAGGAACGTATGCCACGAAAGAAGTCGCCGACGCTGACCGAAGCCGAGTTGCGCGTCATGGAGGCGTTATGGGCCGCGAAGCGGGCAACGGTCGCTGACGTCAGCGCAGCGCTGAGGCCGCTCGCCTACAACACGGTGCTTACGACGCTGCGCATTCTCGAGCGTAAGGGATATGTGGCGCACGAAGCGTCCGGGCGGGCGTTCGTGTATCGGGCGCTCGTGCGGCGTGACGATGCCGCGCAGTCGGCAGTCGGGCATCTCCTGAGCAAATTTTTTCGAAACAATCCCGGCGAGCTCGCGCTACGACTTATCGAGAGCGAGCGGCCGTCGGATGAGGAGCTCGCCCGTCTGCGGGCACTGATCGATCAGTACGAGGAGCAGTCGTGATGAACGCGTTTCTGATACATGCCGAGTTTTTTGGGAGAGTGATCTCGAACGTCGCGCTCAACGCGCTCTGGGAAGACGTCGCGATTCTCCTCGTACTATGCGCGGTCTTCCGCGCTTTTCCGCGGGCAAGCGCCGCGACGCGCTACGCGGCATGGCTCGTCACGCTCTGTGCGGCGCTCGTCGTCCCGGTCGTCACGAGTCTGCCACGTCCTGCCGATCCGCCGCGTGCAGTGCACGCGTCTGCAAGAATCACTCGCGTCGCGGAACCCGTTGCCATGCCAGCAACGACCGTCACGAACGGACGCAGCGCTTCACGAGCGCCCGCGCGCGTCGCGTCCTTCGAGCTGCCCACGCTAGAACGTCCGACGTTTACGATCGCGGGTCTTCCCGCATTGCTCGTGACGTCGGCTTGGGCGCTTTGCGTCATCGCGCTCCTCCTTCGACTCGGCGCAGGTATCGTGCGCCTAGAGCGGTTGAAGGCGCGTGCGCTGCCGCTCGCGGTGGACCGGCGCGAAACGCTTGCGGAATGCATCTCTTCGCTGGTACCCAACAACGTGCGGCTCTGCGTGAGCGACGACATCGAGGTTCCGGTGGCAGTCGGTCTTTTCGACGCAATGGTGCTGCTTCCTAAGTCCCTCTTCGACTCCATGTCGCCTGAAGACGTGGGACAGATCGTGCTGCACGAAGTGGCGCATCTGCGCCGCCGTGACGATTGGAGTAATTTGCTGCAGCGGGTTCTTGCCGCAGTCCTATTCTTCAGTCCCGCAGTCTACGCAATGACGCGCTGGCTCGACCTCGAGCGTGAAGCAGCATGCGATGACGACGTGCTCGCGCGCACTGGGGCCGTTCGCTCGTACGCAGAGTGTTTGCGAAAGATGGCCGAGCTCGTCGGGTGGCCGCATCGGCCGTTGGTTGCGCCCGGAGTCTTCGCAAATCGACGTGGCATTTCCGAGCGAATCGAGCGGTTGCTGCGAGCTGGAAAGAACGCTGCGCGCGGCGTGTCGTTGACGCCGGCTGCGATCGTTCTCGCCGCGACGGCAGCGCTCGCGATCGTCTTGGAAACGGTAGCCGTCACCTTCGCTGCGCCGGCGACGCCGTCCGCATCACCGGCACCGGTACCAAGGGTAACGCACGTACACGTTCCTGCGACGCACATTCACGTGCGCGCCACGCACGTCGAGGTGCCGGCGACGCACGTCTACGTTCCCGCGGTCAACGTACACGTTCCGGCAATGAACGTGGACGTGCCCGGCGTCAACATGACGGTCCCGGCGATCAACGTCAACGTGCCCGCCATGGATATCCCTATTGCTTCTATGCCGGATCGTCACTCGTTAGCGTGCACGTCAGCGTGCGACTTCAGCGGCGTGAACTGGTCCGGGCGCGACCTCCGCAACCGCTCTTACTCGGCGGCGGACTTTAGCGGCGCGACGCTGGAACGCGTGAACTTTTCGCACGGGCGATTCGCGGCTGTCGATTTCTCCAGGGCCGACTTACGGGGCGCGAGCTTCGCGAACGCGCGGATCACCTTTGCCGATTTTGAGAACGCGAGACTCGATGGTGCCGACTTCGACGGCGCGAGGATCGAAGCGTGCGATTTCGAGGGCGCAAGCCTGACGGGAGTCGATCTCTCTCGCGCGCATCTGGGCGCGTTATGCAACCCACGCGATAATCGCTGAAAGGAAGACGCATAAAAATGCTAACGCGCAGCTGCGCTGCGGCGTTACTGGTAGCCCTGTGCACGAGCGTCGCCTTCGGAGCGACGCCGGGTACCGGAACGGCGGTGCCGGTATTCAAGGTCGTGCCGTCGATGAACGGGGTCGTCGACGCCTCGTGGAACGGCGCCGCGAAGCTCACGCTCGACATGGATTTCAGCTACCGCCGGCCGGCTGCCGAGACGACGACGGTCTACGTCGGCCAGGAGAGCGGTTATCTCGACGTCGCGTTCGTTGCTGCGCAGAAAGAAGCGCTCACGCAAACGCAAGAGACGAACGGCTCGAGCGTCCAGAACGACGACTATGTCGCGGTCTTCCTCAGTCCGAACGGCGTTCACGGGTTTTCCTACGGATTCTACGCAAATCCGCGAGGCGCGAGATTCCAGACCTCGAGTGAGAATACGGCGTTCTCGCCGCAGTGGACGGCTGCGAGCGTGAAAAGTCCCGCCGGCTACAGCGTGACCATGCGCATACCGCTCGGCGTCATTCGAAGCGGCGGCTCGAAGACGTGGCGCGTACAGTTCCTGCGCTACGTCGTGGCAACGAACTCTCTTGACGTCTGGACGTACTCGGCACTCGAGTCGTCCGCGACCGACCCGACGTTCTTCGGAGTGCTGAGCGACGTGGGCGCGCAAGAGCGCGTATCCGCGCGGCCGCAGCCGCGAATCCAGCCGTATCTGCTGGGTGAGGCCGCGTCGCAGTCGGTTGGAGGGAGCACGTCACGGATCGGCGTCGACGCGTCCATTCCGTTCGCGCCGACCGACTCGTTCGTCGCCTCGTTGCATCCGGATTATTCGAACGTAGAGGTCGATCAGCAGACCATTGCGCCGACCGCCTTCGCTCGCCAGTACAGTGAGGTGCGTCCGTTCTTCACGCAGATGGCGCCGTTCTTCGACGAGTGGTTTAGTTGTAACAACTGCCCGAATCCGCTCTATACGCCCGCGATACCGACGTTCGCGCAAGGGTACGCCGTCGAGGGCTCTCAGGGAGCGCTGACGTACGCCGCCTTTGACGCGCTCGGAGATAACCGCAGCGACGACGCGCAAGCGGTCAACTATGCAAGCGAGAACGAGCAACAGTCGGTGAGCCTGAATTTGCAGCGCGTCGGCGTTACTGCCCCCGGGCTCGTCGACGACGTAACGACGCTCGATACGGGATATCTCGACCAAACCTCGCATTTGGCGGCATACTTTAATCTCGGCGCGGACCGGGGCACGCTCGTAACGGATCCGCAGGAAGCGAACTACTTCGAGGGTGGTCCGCTGTACGTCGCGCCGACGACGATCGCGGGGATCAACTATCAGCGCGTCGGCGCGCAGTTCGATCCGGTCGACGCATACGTGTCGCAAACGAACATCGAAGGCTACGAAGCGTTTGCAAAGAGAATCTTCAACTTTTCGGCGCAGGACATGCTGCACGACATCTACGCGCTCACGTTCTTCACGCAATACGACAACGACGAAAAGCAACTCGCTCAGACGATCGGACTGGCACAGGTCAACGTCGACTTTCGAAACCTCATGACCGTGCATCTCTTCACGACCGACGAGAGACTCATCACCCCGTCGGGTGAGTTCCTGCCGTTCACCGCAAATGGATTTGCCGTTGGCTACCGCATGGGGTACGCGAACATCAACGGAAGCTCTTCAACGACAAACACGCCGTCCTACATATCGTATACCGCCGGTCCGTATTATCACGGCAAGCTCGACGCATGGACGTACCTCACGACACTTCCGCTCATACATCACTTGACGCTATCGCTCGAAACTGACGAAGACCGGTACGACACGGTCTACCCCGGCGAGCAGGGCACGACGCAGTGGCTCGAGCGCGCCAGCCTTGACTGGCAGCTCAACCGCTACGCGCAGTTCGATATCGGCGTGCGTCGGATCATCGGTGGGAACTTACCCAACTCGTTCCAGGAGCTGTCGCTCGCGTCTCCGAGCGTCTGCTTCGGAAATCCGTATTATCCCGGATGCATGGTGCACGCCGGCAACGTGTCGCTCGCGTTCCACTTTCTCGCCGCACGCAACGAGTTTTACGTCGTGTACGGCAATCCGAACGATCTCTCGACGTATCCAGCGCTCTTCGTGAAGTGGATACGGTACATCGGCGCTGAGAAGGGGACCTGAGGGCGAGGGCGTCGTACCAAAGGCGCATGCGGCCGCGCCTGCTCCTCTTGCTCATTGCCGCCTCTCTTGTGGTTGCGTTTTCACTGCACGCGCCGAGTTCTGCAATTGCTGCTCGCCCGGCCACCGCAAAACCGCACAAGACGCCGAGTCCCGAACCGTCGGTCATCTACCACGCGTCCGTGCGCCCGCTCTGCTCGGCGCTCGCACAGCACGTGAAGACCGTCATCGGCATGATGATGCAGAATGATCAGACGATTGCAAAGAGCCCGCCGCTGCTCGCCCGTTATAATCGCGACCTTGCCGACGTAAACTCGAACGGCGGCTCCGACAATGATGCCGAGCGCGACTTGACGCTGTACCATCTCGAGCAACTCGTCGGACCACTAGCCAACAACGTCAATGCGATGGAACACGAGCTCGAGGACACGACCGTCTTTCCCGACGATCCGGAGAGCAGCGACGACAAGCAGCTCGATGCCATGCGCGACGAGCTCATGAAAGCGCTCGCGGTTCAGGCCGTCTCGCTCGACATCATAAACGGCTACGTGCAGACGCAACAGCTCGCGGAGATGCAACAGCAAGGCCTGCAAGACTCAAATCAAAATGCGATCAGCGGAACCGATATGGCGAACACGCCCGTGCCGACGACGCCGGATCCGCTGCTCGTCGACCAGCACCAGGCCGGACTGCAGCAGAGTCCATACGCCTTCGATCCGCTAGCAGTTCCCGGCATCACGGGCTCCGTCGGCACGACGCCGGTCACGCGGCTTATCTCGGCGATGCACTGGTTGCAGCAAGAGACGGCAAGGCGTGAAGGCCTCGCCGCGCAGACGATCGTTACGGCAGCCAACTCCTGCAAGCCGCACCCCATGCCGACTCCGCACAGGCCAAAGTAGTTTAGCGCGCACCCGTCCTGGCAACGTACCCGCGGTGCGGTTACGTGGTAAGGCGGCAATCGTCACCGGCGCGGCAACGGGCATCGGCAAAGCGATTGCACTCGCCTTTGCGTCTGAAGGCGCGCGCGTGGTCGTCGACTACCGCGACGTGTCAACCGCCGCAGACGCCGTCGTACGCGAGATTACCGGCAACGGCGGAACGGCAATCGCGCTGCGCGCCGACGTAACGAAGGCTTCCGACGTCGAAGCCCTCGTCAACGGTACGGAGGCCGCGTTCGGAGGCGTCGACGTCATCGTGAACAACGCCGGAGTTGAAGAGAAGCACCCGTTTCTCGAGATGCCGTTCGACGTCTTTCAGCGAGTCATCGACGTGAATCTGACCGGCGTCTGGCTCTGCTCGCAGTACGCCGCGCGCGCGATGGTGCGTCGCGGATCCGGCGGACGCATCATCACGATCTCCTCCATTCACGAAGACGTTGCAATGCCGATGAACGCGCCCTATTGCGCCGCGAAAGGAGCGGTGCGCATGCTGACGCGCACCATCGCCGTCGAGCTTGCTCCGCATGGCATTACCGCGAACGACGTCTGCCCGGGCGCGATCGAGACCCCGATGGACGCGAACATCGAACGGCAGCCGGAGAAACTCCGCGCCCTCCTCTCCGAAATTCCGCTGCGCCGTATGGGAAAACCCGAGGAGGTTGCAGAGCTCTGCGTCTACCTTGCCTCCGACGCTGCCGCGTACGTTACCGGCGCATCGTTTACCATCGACGGCGGCATGATGCGCAGCTCGGGAAGCCTTTGAAGGCAGCGTGAAGCGCGAGCGCTGGGTCGTGGCCCTGACGTCGCTGGGCACGCTCATGGCGCTCCTGGACGCAACGATCGTCAACGTCGCGCTTCCGACGAT